>CAYGRH010000186.1:0-2031 GCA_964352165.1 uncultured Hyphomicrobiaceae bacterium
CAGCGGAACCGGCGGATCGAAACTTCCCAACCTGGCAGCCGAATTCAATTCCGAACCCCACGTGCGCGGCGTTTGCTCAATGGCCCGATCCTCTTCGCCAAATTCAGCCAACAGCCAATTCTTCATCTGCTTTGATGACGCGACATTCCTCGATCGCCAGTACACGGCCTGGGGTAAGGTCATCGAGGGCATGGAAAACGTCGACAAGATCAAGCGCGGCGAACCTGTCCAAGACCCTGACAAAATGATCTCGATGAAGGTCGCAGCCGACTTGGCCTGATCGCGCCATCCGCGCGCCTGTCACGCGTTAACGCTAAACACATGGAGAAGCCGCCCAGCAGGGCGGCTTTTCTTGTTTGTGCTCAAGGAACGCAAATGCGTGGTGTTGCGTTTCATCAACTGCAGCTCGAGTTCCAAAGTCTATGAACTGGGACACTTTGCGCCTTTTCCAATCGAATTGGCGGAGACAACGTAAGTATCGCCCAGCGTGACCTCGCCATCTCGATGCGCAATAATACGGGAGAGACAGCAGGGTTTGATCGGATCGCCGAAAGCAGGGCTGGACCCCACGCCCGATCCAGAGACGAACGATGATCCGCCAAAACGACGCCGCCGAGGAACAAAGGTACGCCTGCATGAACGTTACCGCGCCAACCGACGATCAAGCAGCCGCAACACCCAACGATGCTGGCGGCCAGCGCTTCTCACGTGAAGAAATCGGCGCGCTGAAGTCCCGCGATAACGTGACGAACCTCCGCTACATCGCCGGAATTTATGCGGTCGTAATTGCTACGGCCGTCGGGACAATCTGGGCCTATCAGGCGCATGCGGCTGGTGATTTGGCGACAATCTGGCTCATTCCAATAACCATTCTGGCAGTTCTCGCCATGGGGGCCTCACAGCATCAGTTCGGCGCGGTCATTCACGAAGGAACGCACTACGTTCTGTTTAAAAACCGCATGCTCAACGAACTGGCTTCCGACTATCTTGCGGGCTTTCCCATTTACACGTCCACGCAGTCCTATCGCCTACACCATTTCGCACACCACCAGTTCGTAAACGACCCTGACCGCGACCCCATTGCGACCCAGGCCGCCGAAAGTGGACACTGGCTCGACTTTCCCGTCACCCACGTCGAGATGCTGCGCGGATTTTTGCGCCTGATTTGGCCGGTGAACTTGGTCCGCTACATGATCGCGCGCGCGAAGTATTCAGCGTTGCAGCAGGACTCCAACCCATATTCGGAGACTGACCGACCGGGCGATCCGCTGGCCGTTAAAGTCGGAGTATTATTCGCGGTTGGTCTTCCCGCCGTGGTCGTGCCGCTCGTCGCATTCGAAGCATTCGCTGCCGCTGGCATCGTGATCGCATTGGCCTGGATCGGCATGGTCGCCTACTACATGGCGATCCCGGATGGTTATTTTCCCCAAAGCCGCATCCGCCCCGTTATCTCCGACCGTGCAACCATCATTGGCCGCATGAGCTATCTCGGTGTGATCTACGCGGGCCTGACGGCCATCCAGTACCAGACGGGCGCTCCGGCCTGGGGCTATTACGGCCTGTTATGGATCCTGCCGCTGTTCACGGCCTTTCCCATTTTCATGGTCCTGCGAGAATGGATACAACACGGAAACGCCGACCGCGGGAGGCTGACGAACTCCCGCGTTTTCCTCGTTGACCCCATATCGCGCTATGCCGTGTTTCCCCTGGGAATGGATTATCACTTGCCGCATCACCTGTTTGCCTCCGTTCCGCACTACAAGCTGAAGGCGCTCCACGAGCTGCTGAAGCGTGATCCCGAATATGTTGAGAAGGCACGGATCGTTGACGGCTGGACGGGCGTCGGGCGCAATGGCGACCCCTCGATCATCGATGTCCTGGGCCCCGAATATTCCCTCAAGAGCGATGAGATCCACATCGACAATGCAACGCTGGATGAAGCAGAAGTCCGCGATGCCGCAACGATCTCCCGGCACGTTAAGGATTCGCAGCACGGCCGCATCTGGTAGCGGCCGCAGCTGGGATGGGTCT
>CAYGRH010000186.1:2131-6652 GCA_964352165.1 uncultured Hyphomicrobiaceae bacterium
CCCCTATGCCTGGGCTGACCAATTGACTTCACGTGAAACACATGGCTTCGCTCAGCCTATGCGAACCGACGAATTTGATTTTCATCTCCCTGAGACTGCGATTGCGCTAACACCAGCGGTGCCGCGAGACGCCGCCCGGATGCTGAGCGTGACGCCCGGCTGCACGCCCATGCTCGGCGATCTTGGCGTCATGGATCTTCCGGCCATGCTGCAACCCGGCGACTGTCTGGTGGTCAACGACACGCGCGTGATCCCCTCGGCCTTGCAAGGAACGCGCGCGCCGCGTGAGATCGCGCGCTTGCAAAACGAAGACGCTCACCCCGTCTCAGTCCACGTCAATCTCCACAAGCGCTTGAATGCCGATAGCTGGCTGGCGTTCGCAAAACCAGCCAAGCGCATCAAACCGGGGGACGTGATCGCGTTTAACTCGCAGGCAGGCAGCAGGGGGCTCTCAATAAAAGCCCTCGTGCAGGACAAAGGCGAAGGTGGTGAACTCAAGCTGCGCTTTGACCGGGCATCTGCCAGCCTCGATCAGGCCATAGCCGAGCTCGGCGCCATGCCGCTCCCGCCGTACATCGAAGCCAAGCGCAAGGCTGGCGCAAGCGACTTATCGGATTATCAGACCATCTATGCCGCCAATGACGGCGCGGTCGCCGCCCCCACAGCCGGGCTGCACTTCACGCCCGGATTATTTGCAGCACTTAAAGCACGCGGCGTTGCCCGCCACACCGTGACGCTGCATGTAGGGGCAGGGACCTTCCTCCCCGTTAAGGCAGACGACACCGCCGATCACCGCATGCACGCCGAATGGGGCGAGGTTCCCGCTCAGACCGCTGAAGCGCTGAACGCAGCGCGCCGGTCCGGAGGGCGCATCGTTGCTGTGGGAACGACCTCATTGCGATTACTCGAAAGTGCCGCCCGCGAGGATGGCATCATTGAGCCCTTCAGCGGCGACACGGCGATCTTCATTACGCCGGGCTATCGCTTCCGCGCCGTTGACGTGTTGATGACCAACTTCCACCTGCCGCGCTCGACCCTGTTCATGCTCGTGTCAGCCTTTTCCGGTCTTCAAAACATGAAGGCGGCATATGATCATGCCATCAAAAGCGGCTACCGCTTTTACTCCTACGGCGATGCCTGCCTTCTGTTTCGGGCTTGATGCCGGAGCCCATCCGGTTTAACCGCCACCTTCACCGCCCGTTCTTCAATCACATGCAACCACTGGCGCAACCGTGACCGCACCCTTCCACTACAACCTGAAGAAGACCGACGGCGCAGCCCGACTTGGCGAGATCGTGACGCCTCGTGGGACCATTCGCACGCCGGCCTTCATGCCGGTCGGCACGGTTGGAACGGTGAAGGCGCTATACCCCGAACAGGTCCGGGACGCCGGCGCGGATATCCTGCTGGGCAACACCTATCATCTCATGCTGCGGCCGGGTGCCGAGCGTGTTGCCCGTCTGGGGGGCCTTCACAAATTCATGCGCTGGGACGGGCCGATCCTGACCGACTCCGGCGGCTTCCAGGTGATGAGCCTGTCGAAGCTGCGCAAGATCACCGAAGACGGCGCCCAGTTCCAGTCGCACATTGACGGCTCACGTCACATGCTGACGCCGGAGCGTTCAATCGAAATCCAATGCCTGTTGGGTGCAGATATTCAAATGCAGTTCGATGAGTGCATCGAATTGCCCGCCGAAAAACCCGAAGTGATTCGCGCCATGGAATTATCCTTGCGCTGGGCCGAACGTTCCAAGCGCGCATTTGAGTCGCAGCGCGAAGGGGGCGGAGCCGGGCCGGGGCAAGCGCTGTTTGCTATCGTGCAGGGAGGCATCGACCATGACCTGCGCCGCACCTCCGCCGAAGCCCTCGTCGCCATGGACTTTCCCGGATATGCCGTCGGTGGCCTTGCTGTCGGCGAGGGCCACGAGGTCATGCTCAGGACGCTGGAAGCCACAGTCCCGTTTCTGCCATCGGGCAAGCCGCGATATTTGATGGGTGTCGGCACGCCCCGCGATCTGATCGAAGCGGTCGCACGAGGGATCGATATGTTCGACTGCGTCATGCCGACCCGCAACGGCCGCCACGGCCTGGCCTTCACGTGGGATGGCAAAGTCAATCTGCGCAACGCAGGCTTTGCAGAAGACCTCGCACCAATCGACCCCCACAGCTCCTGCCCTGCTGCGCGGGAGTATTCCCGCGCCTACGTGCACCACCTCGTCCGCTCCGGCGAATACCTTGGTTCTATGCTGCTGTCGTGGATCAACACGGCCTTTTACCAAGACCTGATGGCAGCCATGCGCGCGGCAATCGCCGAAGACCGGTTTGCACAGTTTGCAGCCGAGACGCTTGAGAGACTGGAAACGAAGTCAGCACCTCAAGTCGGTTAGCTACTGTTTTCGCGCACGGCCTTTTCACGGCGAAACAGATAAACGCCGGATGCCGCCACAACAGATGAGCCAATGACCGTCCAAAGATCCGGAACGTCGCCGAAGACAAGAAATCCCAGCCCCGTCATGGTGATGATCTGCGCATACAGGAACGGCGAAATGTGTGATGCCGGAGCCGCCCTGTAGGCCAGGATGAACAGGTAGTGCCCCGCCCCGCCAAGGAGGCCGAGCGAAACCATGAGAACCCACGTCAAAGGTTCCGTGGGCCAATGCCAGTCGGCAAATGCAAACGGTGCCCCGAAAAAGACCCCGGCAAACATCGAAAAAAACAATGTCACCAAGGGGGGATCGGATGCCGCGATATGCCGGGTCAGGATCATGAAGAACGCATAAGCCAGCATCGCCGCAAACGAAAAGCCGACGGCGGGATGAACTTCGGCGAACCCCGGGCGCACGACGATCAGAATACCGGCGAACCCGACAACGATGGCTATGGCGCGTCGCCATCCTACCCACTCGCCGAGTAACGGGCCGGCAAGCAGGGCAACCACCAACGGAGCCAGAAAGGCGATGGTGACCGTCTGGTCCAGCCGCAGATATTTCAGCGCCAGGAAGTTGAACAGCGTGGTCGCCGCCATGAGGACGGACCGAACCATCTGCAACCTAAAGCGCGACGTCGTAAACAGAGCCCGCGTGCTCATGACGCCGAGGGCAGGGACCAGAACCAGCAGCAAGACGAACTGGACGAAGAAGCGGAACCACGCAATTTGCGCAACCGGGACGTGCGCATATCCGGCCAGATACTTGGCGGATGCATCGAGCCCGGAAAACAAAGTAATCGCCACCAGCATGAGCACAATGGCGCGAGGCACGTTCGTTGGAGAGCCCGGATCAACTCCCCCGGCCCGACCTTTGGGTGAGCCGGAAGGAGGGGCAGCAGGAGGCCCAGGGTTAGTCCCAGGCGTAGGTAATGGAGCTTCCATGGCTGCCGCAGACTTTCCGGGGGTCACAAGGATCAGATGATGGGAGACATGCCGAATTGCCAGCCAAACCGGCATCAAACGCGCCTTTTAACCCTAGTCGAAGACGGGGACGATGCACATGATTGCATGCCAGGTGAGCGTCAACCGAGCATGTGTGCCTCTGTTCCTTGCAACGCCGATTGCCGCGCCCCACCACAAACGAGGCATCACACCGGCAATAACCGCCGCCACACGGGTTGACACGGCGGCTGTTTCGCCTAGAAGGCTGAAACTTCCTCGTGCTACCGATGTCAACGCCGCTTTGCGGTGCCAAGAACTTCCGGGCATGAACATGGACGGGTAGCTCAGTGGTAGAGCATTCGACTTTTAATCGAATGGTCGTGGGTTCGATCCCCACCCCGTCTACCAACCTCCTTTCATTTTGCACGACTTTGGCCCGCGGGGCTTTAGCGGACGCGGCTTGTGCCCCCGCCGCAGCGTGGCAATATGCGGCCATAGCCATTTCCGTCGCGAAGCGAGGAGACAGTTTCCATGAGCTGGCAACCCAACGAAGATCCCGCAGCAGGTGACGCCAAGGCGTGCGACATGATCGACCAGGTTATCGTCCCGCGGGCACGCGACCTTGGTGGCTTTGAAGTCCGTCGCGCTTTGCCTGCAGCTGGCAAGCAGATGGTCGGGCCGTTCATATTTTTTGATCAGATGGGTCCAGCAGAATTCCTCCTCGGCGATGGCATCGATGTCCGTCCGCATCCTCACATCGGTCTTGCGACTGTCACTTACTTGTTTGACGGCGAGATCATGCACCGCGACAGCCTGGGGACTGAGCAGGCCATCAAGCCGGGTGAACTAAATCTGATGCGGGCGGGCAGCGGCATCGTTCACTCAGAACGCACCGGCATGGTGGAACGGCAGAAGGAGTCTCGCCTGTTCGGTATCCAGGCCTGGGCCGCCCTGCCGAAAGCCCACGAAGAGAGCGCCCCCGATTTTCGTCACCTCGGTATCAATGAACTGCCGCGCATGGAGGGCGAAGGAAAGCGCGTCCGCCTCGTCATGGGTGAGATGTTCGGGAAGTCTTCGCCAGCTGAATTCCCGCACCCGAGTTTTTATGCCGAGGCCGTCCTGGCGCCGGGCTCTGTCCTTCCCCTTGATCC
>CAYGRH010000187.1:0-6632 GCA_964352165.1 uncultured Hyphomicrobiaceae bacterium
CCACCCGGTCAAATGACCCGGATCGGGGTCGGTGCCCATAACGGGCACATCGAATATCCCATGCGATTATCCTCCGCATAAAGATATCCGCGCTCGAAAATGGAGGTTCCCGAAAAGTAGGTGCACATCAGTGCAGGCTGAACATGGCCCGGCGCAGGCTGCGGACCGCTTTGCCAGATCACAATGCCCCAGGTCGAGGCAACGAGACCGAGCCAAGCCAGCGCCAGAAGGCAGGCCGAAGTCGTCAGGGCACGCTGCCACCTTCTACTCCGCAGCTTCCTTGGTATAGCCGAGTTCGGCGTTCAGCTTGCCGATCAGATCGCCCGCCGCCTTTGCGATGTTGGTGCCCGGGCCGAAGACGGCTTTTGCGCCTGCTGCAAACAGCTCATCGTAGTCGGCCGGCGGAATGACCCCGCCGACCACGATCATGATGTCGCCGCGCCCTTCTTTTTCCAACGCCGCTTTCAGTTCGGGCACAAGTGTCAGGTGGCCGGCCGCCAAAGACGAGGCACCGATAATGTGCACGTCGTTTTCCACTGCCTGCCGGGCTGCTTCCTCAGGTGTGGCAAACAGCGGTCCGATGTCGACATCGAAGCCCAGGTCGGCAAACGCCGAGGCAATAACTTTCTGCCCGCGGTCATGCCCGTCCTGACCCATCTTCGCGATCAGAATGCGCGGCCTGCGCCCGTCATTGGCCTCGAACGCCTCGACCATCGCTTGAACCTGTCCGACATCCTTGTTCATGGCCCCGGCCTCCGATTTGTAAACGCCCGATATGGCGCGGATTTCCGCCCGGTGGCGGGTGAACACTTTTTCAAGCGCTTCGGAAATCTCGCCCACCGTCGCCATCGCACGCGCAGCCTTGACGGCGAGGTCGAGCAGGTTGCCGCCGGCCTGTGCCCCGTTCGTCAGGTCATCGAGACGCGACTGAACGTCCGCGTTGTTCCGCTCTGCCCTGAGGCGGTCGAGCTTGGCGAGCTGCTGATTGCGCACGGACTGATTGTCGACCTTGAGAAGCTCGATTTTCGCGTCCAGCTCCACCGGATACTTGTTGACGCCGACGATGGTCTGCGCGCCGCTGTCGATGCGTGCCTGCGTGCGCGCTGCCGCTTCCTCGATCCGCAACTTGGGAACGCCTTTGGCAATGGCTTTCGCCATGCCGCCCAGTTCTTCCACTTCGGTAATGTGCTCCAGCGCCCGCGCGGCAAGATCGTGTGTGAGGCGCTCTACGTAAAAGCTGCCGCCCCACGGGTCCGCGATCCGGCAGGTTCCGCTTTCCTGCTGCAGGAACAACTGCGTGTTGCGCGCGATGCGGGCGGAAAAATCCGTCGGCAGCGCGATGGCCTCATCAAGCCCGTTGGTATGCAGCGATTGCGTATGGCCCTGCGTCGCAGCCATCGCCTCGATGGCCGTGCGCGTCACGTTGTTGTAGACATCCTGCGCCGTCAGCGACCATCCCGACGTTTGCGAGTGTGTGCGCAGCGACAACGAGCGCTCGTTCTTCGGCGCGAACTCGGCTTTGAGAAGGCTCGCCCACAGCATGCGGGCCGCGCGCATTTTCGCGACCTCCATGAAGAAGTTCATGCCGATCGCCCAGAAGAACGAAAGCCGCGGCGCAAACTTGTCAATATCGAGTCCGGCCGCAACGCCTGCGCGCGCGTAGTCGATGCCGTCAGCCAGCGTATAGGCGAGTTCCAGGTCCGCAGTCGCACCCGCTTCCTGCATGTGATAGCCGGAAATCGAGATCGAATTGAACTTCGGCATGTTGGCCGAGGTGTAGGAGAAGATATCCGAGATGATGCGCATCGAAGGTTCGGGCGGGTAGATATAGGTATTGCGCACCATGAATTCTTTTAAGATGTCGTTCTGGATCGTGCCCGACAGCTTGTCGGCTGACACGCCCTGTTCTTCGCCAGCCACGATGAATAGCGCCAGCACCGGCAGCACGGCTCCGTTCATGGTCATCGATACAGACATCTGCGACAGGTCGATGCCGTCAAACAGCGTGCGCATGTCGTAGATGGAATCAATGGCCACCCCGGCCATACCGACATCGCCGCGCACGCGCGGGTGATCGGAATCATAACCCCGGTGGGTGGCGAGATCGAAGGCGACCGACAGCCCCTTTTGTCCGGCTGCTATATTGCGCCGGTAGAACGCGTTGGAATCTTCCGCCGTCGAAAAGCCGGCATACTGGCGGATCGTCCACGGCTGCGTGACATACATCGCCGGATAAGGCCCGCGCAGATATGGCGCGATCCCGGGATAGCCCTTCACGAATGCCAGACCGCTGATATCCCCAGCCCCATAGGCGGGTTTGACGTTCACCCGTTCAGGCGTCGTCCAGGGGGCGCCACTGGCATCGACGGGCGGCACGTTCGGCGCTCCGAGATCGATCTTGGTGAAGTCAGGAATCCGCGACATGGCTCTACCTTTGGTTTCTCTTCGCAGCTTTGAATTCACGTATCGATCCCGCGCCGGGATCGCCGGATTGCCTCTGCGCTTGAAGTCTCTTCAACTGATATTCGCGTTTTGCGATCGCAGTTGCAATGCGCCTTCTTTCCCGTTTTCCCTCGCCGAGGTCGGAACTGTCCACGTGAAAGTCCGTCACGTCCCAGTCACCCCCATCCCCCATGGCCAAATTGGCGAACAGCGAGAATATACCCCACAATATAAGCTGGAAACTCGCGCGGGGCTCTTTCAACAGCAGCATCAGGATCAGGCCGGTAAATATGGCCGCAGCAATTCTCACCCCGTGTTCGTTTACCAAAAGCCCCATTGCGCCCAACGCGAAATAGGCGGCAACCGCACATGCCAGCCACAGCACAGCCCACTGGCCGATGCCGGCCCACAGCCCCTTGTCTTCAAGCAACCGAAGGGCCGCAAGTTCCCGCTCCAGCAGTCGAATACGTTTTTCAAGAAGGTCTTCTTTGATGGCGCAGCTCCTTTGAAGCATGGGTGGGGGCTCTCAGATAGCTAACCAACCCAGCCTTAACGCTCATATAAGGTCATCGCCGTCCGCTCCTGCCAGTTTGCGCGCTCAAGCTCGGGATCGTCGTGATCTTCAACCGGCCAGCCGACGCAGAGATAGGCAACGAGCCGCCATGTTGGCGGCACGTTCAAAACCGGTTTGACCTCTTCAGGCTCAAGAATCGAGACCCATCCCACGCCAAGCCCGCGCGCCCTTGCGGCCAGCCAGAACGTGTGGACTGAGCACACCGTCGAATAGGCGAGCATTTCCGGCATGGTCAAGCGCCCGAGGCGAGCCCCCTGCGGCGGCGCTTCATCGCAAAACACCGCGAACTGCAAAGGCGCTTCCTTTAGACCGGCGAGTTTCAAAGCGAGATATGCAGCGCGTTTGTCATCCTCCCGGTACGTCTCAGCGGCTTTAGCGTTGGCAGCCTCAAAACAAGCAATCACCCCGCCCCGGGCGGCGCGGCTCTTCACCTCCACCCAACGCCACGGCTGCGAGTTGCCGACCGAAGGCGCAAGATTGGCAGTAGCCAAGAGCGTGGCGATCATATCGGCCGGAACCGGATCGGTCCTGAAACGTCGCACGTCTCGCCGCCAAGCAATGAGATCGGCAAACTTCTGGCGGAACTCTTCGCCAAACTCCGGTGGCAATCGCGCTTCGCCGCCGCCTCTCATGCGGCCAATTTGGCTTGCAACTGAGACAGCAGGGCCAGAACGTCTTGGCCTGCAAACACGAAGTCATCGACACCGGCTGCTTTGAGATCGGCTTCCAGCTCACCCGGCCGCCCCGCAAGCAGAACGATTTTCGCACCAGCCGCCTTCAGCGCCTTGGCCGTCGCCGCAGCGTGTTCGGCGTAAAGCGCATCGCTCGATGAAATGCAGGCCGCAACCGCGCCGCTTGCTTTGAAGGCGGCAGCCGCTTCATCCGCACTGGCAAAGCCGTCCTGTTGGGCCGCTGCAATCCCGCCGGCAGCAAGCAGGTTCCTCACCCATGTCGAGGGCGCCGTATGTTCGGCAATCTTGCCAAGGCTCGCCATAAACACGGACGGTCTCGCACCAGACTTCGCCAGTTGCGCGTCAGAAGCATCCCGCAAAGCTTCAAAGGGTTCGCCAAGTCTCACCGACGGCAAAGGCTGCGCTTTCAAGCCGCCACTGGCATGGGTGGTTGGTGCCGCCTCGCGCGTGGCACCGTCGCTGATCAGCCTGAGTAGATCCGGGAAACCGGTGTCGGGCGAAGCACCTTTCATTCTCAAGGCAGGCGCTGTGTTATCGGCTTTCAAGCCCTCAACTTCGACAGCGACTTCGCTCAGCAGCGGGAATTCACTGGTTCCGGTCAGCGCGACCTTGCGCGTTGCGACGTCCTTGGCGCGCTGGGCCCGCACGGCGTCGATGCGCGACTGGATTTTGCCTGCCTTCAGGCTTTCAACCATGCCGCCTTCGCTCTCGATTTCCTGGAACGCCGCCCACGCCGCATCAGCCAACTCGTTCGTCAAGGCCTCATAGGCTCCTGAACCGGCTGCGGGATCGGCAACACGCCAGAGGTTCGACTCTTCCAAAAGCACCGTCTGCGCATTTCGCGCAACGCGCCGCGCGAAGGCATCAGGAAGGCCGAGCGGTTGCGTGAACGGCAGAACGGTCATGCTGTCAGCGCCGCCAATGCCCGCAACAAAGGTCGTCATCGTTGCGCGCAGCATATTTACCCAGGGATCGCGGCGGCTCATCATCCGCCATGCCATTTCCGCGTGGATCGTGATTGGCTTCGGCGCAATGCCGGAGGCTTCCTCCACTCTGGCCCACGCCTTGCGCAACGCCCTCAGCTTTGCAATTCCCATGAATTGATCGGCATCGATGGCGAGAGTGAAAGACAATGCCCGCGAGGCATCCTCAATCTGCATCCCGCTGTCGGAAAGTGCCCGCAGATACAAAACGCCCGTTGCCAGCGCGCAGGCGAGTTCCAGCACTTCTGAAGCTCCGGCCTCGTGATAGGCCCGCGTGTCGCAACTGACGAACGGCCCCTTAAAGCCAGCCCCGGACAGGTGCGTGGCTGCATCGCCGATGCGACGGCCGATCGCGTCGGTATCGCCATCGAAACGCCCCGCGATCGCTAGTTTGCCAATAGGATCGAGACCGAAGTCAATTGTGCAGTCGCCAGCCTTCATGCCGCGCCGGGCAACAAGCGCCGCCACCAGGCCCGCATGGGTCCGTCCCCCAGGGCCTGGATCGACCCTGAGCGAAATCATCTCCAGATTCACGTCAGCCAATGCAGCATCGAGATCGTCGAGGCAATTGCAGCTCAGGCCAAACCCGCGAGCCGAGCGCGAACCCTGAAACACCAGCGCCAACGCATCGACCCCACCTTCAAGATCCTGCAATACCTGCGCGTTCGCTTGTTTTGGGTTTGGATGATCGACGCGCGCGCAGACCCGCCACGGATTGCCAGCGCCCTTCCTGGTGATCAGGCCCGCGTTCTGGCTAATGTTCTGGCCAACGTTCGGACCAGCGCCCCGGTCAGGATGATAAAGCGGCTCAATGCGCAAACCGTCAGCCGTCCGCGAGACGAGCCGCTTTTCGAAATCGCCGCCCTTCAGCGCCTTTTCGACGAGACCAAGCCATTCTTCGCGCGTCACCTCGCCGAAATCCGAACTCAGCTTGGTGCCCAGATCATTTTTCAGTTCGGCAACGTGGTCCAACACGCCGGAAGTCTTGCCCATTCTGCTACGTCGTCCTTGTCTTGATTTGCGTGCAATTCGCGGCTTGTCGTTATCGATATCACGTCCACTATAGAACGCTCCGCCGGGATCGAGGCAATGGACAGTCGATCCCTGCGGTGTTTTTCGATGAGCGCTCCGCCAACCTGCTAATTCGGCACAGCCGAAGTCTAGTGAATAAAGTTGCAGGCAGCAGCGCGAAACCCGGCAAACGTCGCATATGCCGACGACTGAATCGTTGGACATTTGAACCGGAAAGTGGGTGCACGGCGGAAATATTCAGCAGATCGATGACCGGCATAGCTGTTTCAACGGTAAAAAGCTGTTGGTCGGCCATGCAACACCGGTTTGCAAACACCCCTGCAGCGTGCAAAGAGGTCCGTATTATCGCGGTTCAATTCGAGTCGGCGCGACTTTGTCCGCGCCCGGCCATTGACCAGTGAAAGCATACCAGCAAGCGGGGGCGAGACATGAGCCAATCGGTCATCCAGGACGGTAAGATCTTTCTTGGGACGAGCGTCAAGCCGGAATACCTGGATCTGGCCCTCGCCAACCGCCACGGCCTCATTACGGGCGCGACCGGTACCGGTAAGACGGTCACCTTGCAAATCCTCGCCGAAGGCTTTTCGGCCGCTGGCGTCCCGGTTTTCGCAGCCGACATCAAGGGCGATCTGTCCGGCATCGCCAAAGCCGGCACCGCCAAAGACTTCATCGTCAAGCGCAATGAAAAGATCGGGCTGACCGACTATCGCCCGCAGTCCTATCCCACGGTCTTTTGGGACGTCTTCGGCGAACAGGGCCACCCCGTCCGGGCAACGGTCGCAGACATGGGGCCATTGCTGCTGTCGCGCCTCCTTGAACTCAACGACGTCCAGGAAGGCGTCATGAACATCGCTTTCCGTGTCGCCGCCGACGAAGTCGAGGCCGGCCACAAGGACTTCGCGCTTGTCG
>CAYGRH010000188.1:0-6622 GCA_964352165.1 uncultured Hyphomicrobiaceae bacterium
ATCTCCCTCGCTCTGATCGGCAAGTCCGGTGAAATCGAACCCTCCGGAAAAGCCCTTGCCCTCGCCCGTGAAGCAGACAAGCCGGACCGACGCCGACCGCGCCGCTTCCAGCGCAGAGATCAGCTCCTCTACCGTTTGCCCGTCGAGTGCATTGAGCTTCTCGGGCCGGTTTAGCCTGATCCGCAACATGGTGCCGTCGCGATCGATGCGAAGCCGATCCGGCGAAAAATCCTGGGACATTTCTATCAATCTTTCTGGTGTATTTGATGCCTATTGCTTGATTGAAATCAATATGAAGCAGTCCCACGCCCGTTACGTTGCATCATGTCTTTTGAGAAAGAAGCCAGCCATGACCGCGATTGAACAGGACCGACACTTGCAGACTGCCGGGCAACCCAAGTGCGTGGCGCATCTGCTGGCAACGCTGCAATCCATATCAGCGGTTCTGGCTGACGGCCGTGCGAGCGGACCATACGCATTGGACGCGCTTCTTGACGACGTCCTGCTGTGCCCCGCCATGGATGCAAAACCCGGTCTGGCCGACGATAAGCGTGCAGCGGTGATCGATGCCGTGACGCAGGCCCGCAACGCGGCCAGAGTGCTGCAGAGTTCTCCCGGTAGCGATCGCCAGTGGGCTGTCGCACGGCTTAGCGAGGCTGTCGCACAGGCTCGAAGCCAGCTCGCTTCGCGCATAGCTGACGCCAACGCGACAGGCAACCGCGAAGGGCTCTTTGCAGATCGCTGCGGAGATTGCGTTTTCGCCGACAGATAAGGCGTCATGTGCCCTCGCGTAAGGCGCGTCGCGTCAACGGTTGCGCCCTCCGTTTGCTGCGTCAGTCATTCACTGGCACTGGCGGAGCACGTTCATCGCCATCCGAGAGCCATTCCTCAAACACCTGCCGCGAGTGTTCTCCCAATTTGGGCGGCGTTTTACGGATCTCGAAGTCGTAACCGGTCATCTTCAGGGGAAACGCTGTTGTGCGCGTTTCAACGCCGTTGGCCAGCGTTAGCGGTTGCACGATCCCCATCTCGCCGACATGCGGATCGTTCAATATGTCCGCATAGTCGTTGATAGGCGAACACGGAACGCCGCGAAGATCCATTTCCTCCAGCCATTCACTCGCGGTCCGCGCGGCAAAGGGTGCTTCAAGCAGGCGCGCAAGCTCCACCTGGTTGCGCGCGCGCAAAGGCTGGGTGGCAAACCGCTCATCGTCGACAAGATCCGGCAGATCGACGGCCTCCGCCACCTGCCGCCACAGCGCATCGTTGCCCGCAGCGATCACGAAGTAGTCGTCGCTGGCGCGAAATGCCTGGTATGGAGCGTTGCGCGGATGGGCCGAGGCAAGCTTCTTGCCGCCGCCACCGGTGCCGAAATATTCGCTCGTCTGCAAGGCTGCCACACCCAGCAGCGATCCGAGCATCGAGCAATCAATGTAGGCGCCGCGACCGGTCTCCTGAACCTGCCTGAGGGCGGCCGCGATCGTGTAGGCGGCATAAAGGCCGGCGCAGAAATCTCCGACAGGGACGCCGCATTTGACCGGAGGCCGGCCCTCTTCGCCGGTCACGTTCATCAACCCGCTCATGGCCTGCACGGTGACGTCGAATGCGCCCTTTTGCGCGTAAGGTCCTGTCTGTCCGTAGCCCGATATCGAGCAATAAACGAGGCGCGGGTTGCGGGCTGCCATATCCTCATAGCCAAGACCAAGGCGTCTCATCACGCCGGCTCGGAAATTTTCAATCAGCACGTCGGAGCGCGCGACAAGTTCGGCAAGTCGCGAAAGTTCGCCGGCGTCCTTCAGATCGACGGTAATCGATCGCTTGTTGCGGTTGAGGGATGCGAAGTTCTCACTGTAGACTTCGCCGCTTTCGCTGGCGCTCAAAGGCGGCCATCCGCGCATCCCATCACCGCCGGAAGGGTTTTCGACCTTTACAACGTCGGCCCCCAGATCAGCAAGAAGCGAGCCCGCAAACGGGCCCGCTGCGATCTGACCAAACTCCAGAACTCTCACGCCGACCAGGGGGCCGGCGGTGCTTGGCGATTGCGACATGGCCTTCCTCTGCGGTTCGATTTACGCGGAGTTCACTCCGCGGCCTGCGCACCTGCTCTGCTACTCTCCGCGGCATGCAGATCGTGGAAGATCTTGCGCGCGCGTCGCAGAGCGAGGTCAGGCTTGAGGAAGACTTCCGAGTAACCCTCGTCGGGATATTCGAACATTTTCTGCTGCTCGGCCACCGCCCAGAGGTCTTCGGCTGCAACCTCGGGGAACATCTCCGCCACGCGCGTTGCCGTTGGCTTGTTGGCATCGCCCTTGGACATATGTTGGGCCGGGCAGTTGACCAGCACCCGCCAGATATGTCTGCGTTCATCGACGGGCGTGTGGGTATGCACGAGCACATAACCACGCTCGTCGCCATCGACGTCCATCTCTCCGGGAAATTCCCGTTCGCCTTCGCGTTTTTTCAGTTCGCCTGGAGGTGCGTTGCGCATGACGACGCGCGTCAGGCCTGGGCTCATCATGCAGTGCGTGTGATGGCGATCGACGGTGTCAAAGTGGAACCAGTCCACGAGGTAGGGCGGCTGGGTATAGTTCGCGGTCTGCCGGATGGTCATCACGTACCGGTTGCCGTCGCTCTCGCCCTCTTCAAGCTCGATCGGAATGCGGCTGTTTGCGATGTCGCCGATGTTGCCGTCGTGCAGCGGATAAAAGTGCGTGATGTCGAGCAGGTTCTCGATCAGCAGGAGATAGTTCGCATTGACTTCCATAGGCCCCACGCAGACGGTTGCCCACTTGGCGTCACCAACTTCCGGAACGCGCGGCGGTTGGCAGCTTTCAGCCTTGTCCGGGTTGCCGGGCCAGATCCACACCAATCCATCCTGCTCGATGACAGGGAAAGGCCGCACCTGCGCCTGCGGGGAGATCGGACCGGTGGGATGCGATGGGATCATCACGCACTTGCCCGACATGTCATAGCGCATGCCGTGATAGGCGCATTCAAGCGTGCCGTCGGGCATCAGTCTCCCCTTGGAAAGGGGAAAGCGCTTGTGCGAGCAACGGTCGTCATAAGCGACAACGTCGCCATCCTTGGTGCGCCAAATCACGATGGGACGCTTGGCAATCGTGTGGCCGGTGAGTTTTTCGCCAGGGAAGTCCTCTGAAAGCCCGGCGACATACCAGCAATCCTTGACAATGATTTGCTCTGTCATGGCGTTACCTCGTTTGTTGTCGTTTCAATTTCTCTTGGCCGCGATTTCTTTCGCGTATCGATTGGGGTGGCTGGCGGGCTCAAACATCAAGCTCCAGAACGCCGCCCTTGGCCCTGCCGCAGCACACCATCACATAGGACTTGCGTTCTTTCTCGCTAAGCACCGTGTCGCGATGTTCAGGCTCGCCCGCCACATAGCGCGTGATGCACGTTCCGCAGTAGCCTTCGTTGCAGTCCGTTTCCACGTCGCAGCCCGCGCTGCGCAAAACATCCACGATGCTCTGGTTCGCAGTAACGGTAAGTACCTCGCCGCTGCTCTTGACTTTGATCTCGAACGGGACGTTGTCTGCATTGCTGAATTCGTTTTCCGGCGCGGAGAAGAATTCGCGATGGATCGCGTGCGGTGGCCATGCTTCGACGGACGCTGCACACGCGGTCATGAAGCCAGTGGGCCCGCAATAGTAAAGATGCGTTCCGATCTCGAAGTCCGAAAGCAGTGCCGGAAGGCCCGGACCCTTCGCTGGGTCCCCTTCGTCGTGATGAATGTGAACCTTGCCGGCTTCGACATATGGTTTGAGTTCTTTGCGAAAAGCAGTGCGTTCCGCGCTGCGCGTCAGATAGTGCATCGACCACCGCGAACCCTTGGCTTCGAGTTCGGCGATCATGGCGATCATTGGTGTCACACCGATCCCGCCGGCAAGCAGCAGATGGGCACGGGCTTCGCGCCCGGCAAGCGGGAAGTGATTAAGTGGCGCTGAAATGGTCAACTCATCGCCGACCTCTACATCGTCGTGCATCGCCTTCGAGCCGCCGCGCCCGTCCTCCTCCCGAAGTACGGCAATCCTGTAACGGCTGCGATCTGCCGGATTGCTGCACAGCGAGTAGGACCGGATCATGCCCTCACCCAGGTGCACCTCGATGTGCGCGCCGGCTGTGAATGGCGGCAGATCCGCACCAGAATCCGCGACCAACTCGTAGGACTTGATGCCCAAAGCTTCCTCGCGCACCTCAGACACCTTAACGGCCAGTTTCACCTTTTTCAGCGGGCCTTCTTGCTGCAGGCCATTTTGCTGGTGGGTGCTATTTTTGTCGTCGCCGTCCATTTGAACCGTGTGATCCTGGATTTTGTCCTCGAGCATGTCTCGCCTACCCTATCGATTGAAGCGTTCGCTTCGATAATGCGGGAATGGTGCCCAAGCATTTCAATCGACACAAGCGATAAAAAATAAAGGTTTTACATCAATTATTCTGATGCACTGCGTGTCTCTGGACGGCTGCAAGTTGCCCGTATTAGTGACCGAGCTCGAAATGTTCAGTTCCGAGCTGCAGCAGCCGGACTGAACAGGCCACTCACTTTGACACGCTAGGCAGGAACCGCAGCAGTCAAGGTTTTCGCGCCGATAGACCCAGTCAGCAACCCCCCGCGGAATGATGCCCCGCGGGGAATAAGTTCAAAGCCTCAAACAGGTTTCAAGCCCTCAGGTCGGCCACTTGAAGTCGAGCGCGCGAGCCTTGAGGAAATCGGCCTCCGCCACGTCGCTGTAGGCCTTCTGCTCGCCGCGGAACTTGTTCATGCTGGCGAAGACCTTGTTGGCCATTGCATCGCGTCCGGTAATTTCTGTCAGCACTTCGGCGGCAGTCTCGCCCAGCTTCTTGATCTGCTCATCGGTCAGCTTCTTGATGATGACGCCATGCTTGTTCACGAACTGGTCCAGCACGGGCCCGGAGCGGGCCTGGAATTCGCTCAGCATCACGACGTTTGTGGCAAACGCGCACTGCGCGACGATGGCTTTCAGGTCGTCTTCCAAGCCTTCCCAGGCTTTCTGGTTGATGAACAATTCCAGACAGGTGCCGGGCTCATGCCAGCCGGGCGAATAGTAGTACTTCGCGTGGCGCCAGAAGCCCATTGAGGCTTCGCCGTATGGGTTGTTCCACTCTGCCCAGTCGATCGTTCCCGATGCCAGCGCGGTCGGAACTTCTCCGCCCGGAAGATTGACGACCGTTGCTCCGAGCCGCTTCATGACTTCCCCGCCGAGCCCCGGCATGCGGATCTTCAGTCCCTGGAAGTCGGCAAGCGTATTGACTTCCTTACGGCTCCAACCCGGATGCTGCACGCCGGTATTGCCGCAAACCAAGAACTTGCAGCCGAACGCATCGGCATAAAGTTCATCACAAAGTTTGTCGCCGCCACCGAAGTGATACCAGGCGTTGTATTCCTGTGCCGTCAGTCCGAACGGGAAGTTGCTGACGAATTCGGCCGCCGCTGCCTTGCCCTTCCAGTAGTAGGGGCAGCCGTGTCCCATTTCGACGGTGCCGGATTTGACCGCGTCAATCGACTCGAATGCCGGCACGATCTCGCCGGCTGAAAACAGTTGCACCGAAAGTCGCCCGCCCGAGCACTTCGTCACCTGATCGGCAAAGTACTGTGCGCCGGTTCCCAGACCTGGCAGGTTTTTCGGCCACGTCGTCACCAATCGCCACTTGCGTATGTTTTGCGAAATTGCGGGGCTTGAAAGCGTAGCAGCAGCGGCCGTGGCAGCCGTGGCCACCGCGGCGTTCTTTAGGAACTTTCTCCGGTGCATCGTGGTTTTCCTCCCAGCGGAAAATGACGTTTTTACAGGCGCTTGCGCCCGCCATTCCGCGCACGCACGCCGTGCCGGGATCAGGCGGGGCTCTGGCTTTTATTGTTATGGCGCAAGCACTAAAATTCTTGGCCTAAAGAACTATCTTCCAGGAAAAGCATCGCAACAAACGATATTTTTCAATCGAGTATCGCCAGGAAATATGATACAAAATTCCGATGCGAGAAGTCGGTGAATTGATCCTGCCCCGTTCTCGTTCCCGGTCCCGGCGCCTCAAAATCTCATCAGCACCGCCCGCCCATCCATGGCGCTACACTAGCTTCCGCCTGCGGACAAAACCGAAAACAACCCGGCAAACAGGAAACGCATGGCCCGCGTATCATCACTCGACAAGAACGCGCTCCCTGCTGATCTGCATTCTGTTTGGGATGCATTCACGCAAGGTGAAAAGGACTTCACCAATCAGGCAAGCGTGCTTACCCATTCGCCTGAAGCCTTCCGCCATCTCTACGGTCTCGTCCTCGCGATGCGCGCCAACTCCGGTCTGCCCGAGCGGCTCATTGAGATCGCGGTCGTGACCACAAGCAAACTGAACGAGTGCCCGTATTGCGTTGCCCATCATGCAGACGCACTTGAGCGCACAGGACTGCCTGCTGAGAGCATAGCGGCAATATTGGACGCTGAGGTTCCAGGCTTCAACGCCACCGAACTCCTGGTCCGCGACTATGCCCGGCTTTTGGTTGAGCGGCCGTGGGGCATCAGCAACGCCGTTCATGAGGAACTTCGCCGGCATTTCAGCGAGCGCCAGATCGTCGAGCTGACCGTAAGGGTCGGGC
>CAYGRH010000189.1:0-6601 GCA_964352165.1 uncultured Hyphomicrobiaceae bacterium
CCGCATTGAAGTTGAAAGTGCGCAGGCGACGATCGAGCAGCGCAAGGCCGAGGTCAAACTTCAGATTGCCGATCTCGAACGTGCACGTCCTCTTGTGAAATCGGGCGCGGTTACGGAGCGCGATTTCGAGCAGCGCGAGGCCAATCTTGCCGTTGCTAGGGCTCAGCTTTCTTCGGCTGAAGCTACGCTGCGGGCGGCTGAACTCGATCTGGGGTGGGCAGATGTGCGCGCACCGATAACGGGGAGAATATCTGACCGGCAGGTTGATGTCGGTGCTCTGGTTGTCGGTGGGCAGGTGGGCGCGGCGACTTTGTTGACGACGATTGTCTCAATCGATCCGATTTACTTCTCATTTGATGCGTCGGAGGCCGATTACCTGCGCTACGTGCGGTTGTCCAAGAATGGGTCGCGGCCTTCATCGCGCGACGTGGACAATCCGGTGCGGGTTAAGCTTGCCGATGAGACGGAATGGTCGCGCACCGGCAAGATGGACTTCGTCGACAACCGGCTGAATGTCCGCTCGGGGACAATCCGAGGCAGGGCTGTCTTGGCAAACACTGACGGCTTGCTGGCACCGGGGCTGTTTGGGCGGCTGCAACTTTTCGGCGGTGAAAGCGAAGCGTTGCTGGTGCCGGACAAGGCGATCGTCTCCGATCAGACCAGAAAAATCGTGTTCTCGCTGGGTGAGGACGACATGATTGTTCCCAAACCTGTTGTGCTGGGTGCGCTCAAGGGCAAGCTGCGGGTCATCACCTCGGGACTGACGAAGGACGACAAGGTTGTCATCAACGGCATTGCCAATCCCGCCGTCCGGCCGGGTGCAAAGGTGACGCCGGAGGATGGCGAGATCACCAAGGCGGACATGGAATAGTTTGGGCTATTCCTGCCGCGAGCGGGCCATGTTGTGAAGCGGCGCGGTGGGAGATGGCGGGTGCGATAATCGCCGCCAGTGATGTAATCAGGCAAGATGTTATTCGTGACAAGGGGCGGTCAAGCCGATGCGTTTTTCTCATTTTTTCATCGACCGCCCCATCTTTGCGACGGTGCTATCGCTGATCGTTACTATCATCGGTCTTATTTCCCAGTTCACGCTTCCCATTGCGGAATATCCCGAGATCGCGCCGCCGACCGTGAACATCGTGGCGACCTATCCGGGGGCTTCGGCAAAGGTGATTGCCGAAACGGTTGCGACGCCGATCGAGCAAGAAGTCAATGGCGTCGACGGCATGCTTTACATCGTGTCGCAATCGACCGGCGATGGACGGTTGTCGATCAATATTGTTTTCCGGCCGGGCACCGATATCGATCAGGCTCAGGTGCTGGTGCAGAACCGGGTGTCGGTTGCTGAACCGCGATTGCCCGAGGATGTGCGCCGGCTGGGCATATCGGTCAGGAAGTCGTCACCCGACCTGATGATGGTCGTGCATATGACGTCGCCGGATAGCAGCCGCGACCAGCAATACGTTTCAAACTATGCGACGCTTTATGTGAAGGACGTGCTGACGCGCATCGACGGGGTGGGCGATGTGCGTGTGTTCGGAGCGCGCGATTATGCCATGCGTGTTTGGCTCGATCCCGGCGTTCTTGCCGAGCGCGGGCTGATGGCCTCGGAAGTTGTTGCGGCGCTGAGGGCGGCAAACCTGCAAGTTGCGGCCGGGTCGATCAATCAGGCACCAGCAAAATCGGACGGAGCGTTTACGCTTGCGGTGCAAACGCTCGGGCGGCTGACGTCGGTTGAGGAATTCGAAAACATCGTCGTCAGAGCGGACGCGGACGGTTCGGTGTTGCGGCTTCGCGATGTCGCGCGGGTCGAGCTCGGCTCACAGGACTATACGGTCAACGCATATCTCAACAACAAGACAGCGACGGCAATCGTTGTGTTCCAGCGGCCGGGATCGAATGCGCTGGCGACGGCTGAGAGCATTCGCAGCGAGATGAAGAGGCTGGCCGAAGACTTCCCGCCGGGGCTTGGTTATTCGGTTGTCTACAACCCGACGGACTTTATCCAGTTTTCGATCGACGCCGTGGTGCAAACGCTGTGGGAAGCTGTCGTGCTGGTCGTGCTTGTCGTGATCGTGTTCCTACAGACCTGGCGGGCAGCGATTATTCCGATTGTCGCCATTCCAGTCTCGTTGATCGGCAGTTTTGCGATCATGGCGGCGGTAGGGATATCCTTCAATACGCTGTCGCTTCTCGGTCTGGTGCTCGCAATCGGCATCGTGGTCGACGATGCCATCGTGGTGGTGGAGAACGTTGAGCGGTATCTGGCGAAGGGATATTCGCCGCGCGATGCCGCCTACAAGACCATGGATGAGGTTGGCGGCGCGCTGTTGGCGACCTCGCTTGTGCTGATCGCCGTGTTCCTGCCAACGGCATTCATTACGGGGCTTCAGGGGGCGTTCTATTCTCAATTCGCAATCGTTATTGCGGGTTCGACGGCGATTTCGCTGCTTGTATCGCTGACGCTTTCGCCAGCCATGGCGGCGCTATTGTTGAAACCGCACAAGACGGCTGAAGAAAAAGCAAACCAGCGCAAGGGCGTCGTTTATTGGCTCTCTTCGCCGCTGCGTTGGTTTTTTGCAGGCTTCAACTATGTGTTTGAGGGTTTGTCGGATGCGTATGGTGCGTTGACGGCGAGGCTCGTGCGGATCGGGGTCGTTGTGCTTATCGCATACGCGGCGCTGCTCGTACCGACGTATGAGCGTCTGGAAAGCACGCCCACGGGTTTGATCCCGCAGCTCGACCGCACTTACTTCATTACCGCATTCCAGTTGCCGCCCGGCGCGACGCTCGACCGGACGGATGAAGTCGTGCGCAAGGCGACCGACATCATGCTGTCGCGGCCCGGCGTGAACAACGCGGTTGCCTTCGTCGGGTTCGACGGGGCCACGTTCACCAACGCACCTAACACCGGCGTGATCTTCGTTACGCTGCTGCCGTTCAAGGAGCGGCTGGAAGCGGGGCTGACGAAGGATGCGATCCTGGGAGATCTGCGCCAGCAGATGTTTGCGCTGCGCGATGCATTCGCGTTCGTCATCGAACCGCCCTCGGTCCCCGGGATCGGTACGGGAGGCGGATTGAAGGGCTATGTTCAGGACAGGTCAGGACGTGGGTTGCCTGCGTTGGAACAAGCGGCTTGGGCTGTTGCAGGGACGGCGGGACAGACGCCCGGTTTCAATCAGGCCTTCACGCTGTTTAATACGCGCACACCGCAGATCTTTGCCGACATCGATCGCACCAAGGCCGAACAGCTCGGCGTGCCGATCTCGCGGGTGTTCGACACGCTGTCGATCTACATGGGCTCGTCGTTCGTCAACGACTTCAACATTCTGGGGCGCACTTATCGCGTGACGGCGCAAGCCGACAACCCCTTCAGGCTCGAGGTGCGCGACGTCGCAAACCTGCGCACGCGCAACGTTACTGGAGAAATGGTGCCTATCGGTTCGATTGCCACGTTCCAGGACACGACGGGCGCCTACCGCGTGCCGCGATACAATCTTTATCCCGCAGCCGAAGTACAGGTCGGGCTGGCGCGCGGTTTTTCCTCGGGGCAGGGGATTGCCGCCATCGAGAAGATAGCCGAGGAGCGATTGCCGTCAGGCTTTGGGTTCGAGTGGACGGAGATCGCCTTGCAGGAGAAGCTGGCGGGATCGACGGCGATGCTTGCCTTCGGGTTGGCCGTCTTGTTCGTGTTCCTTTTGCTGGCCGCGCTTTATGAAAGCTGGCTCTTGCCGTTGGCGGTCATCCTGATTGTCCCGATGTGCATTCTAGCTGCAATGATCGGCGTGACGTACCGCGAGCTTGATCGCAACATTCTGGTTGAGATCGGCCTTGTGGTGCTGGTCGGCCTGGCTGCCAAGAACGCGATTTTGATCGTGGAGTTTGCCAAGCAGGCCGAAGAATTAGAGGGCAAGAGCCGGTTTGAAGCAGCCGTTGAGGCGGCGCGAACGCGGTTGCGCCCGATCATCATGACGTCGCTGGCGTTCATTCTCGGCGTGCTTCCACTCGTGCTGGCTACAGGGGCGGGTGCGGAAATGCGCCAGTCGCTGGGAACGGCTGTGTTCTCCGGCATGATCGGTGTGACCCTGTTCGGGCTGTTGTTCACGCCGGCGTTCTACGTCATGTGCCGAGGGCTGGGGACGCTTTCGCCGTGGGCAGAAAAGAAGCCAGCGACGTCGAGTGAACCGGTCCCCGCCAGTGCTACACCTCCGGATGGGCCCTCAGGAGCGTCGTGAACGGCGGTACTTGCCAGTCGTTGGTGTGAGCGTTTTGGCGCTTGATGTTACTTCGGCTTGGATTGCGCTGCTGCTTCGTCGGCGGCGATCACTTCATGGCGCAAGGCAACCGCGTCGTGACCTTCAACGTCGAGGAGTTGGGCTGCCAGTCCGATGACGCGGCGCTCGTCGGCGTCGATGTCACCGTCGGCGTTTGCGACCTGCCAGAGATACCGCACAATCTGCAATCGGCCAACCCGGTCGAGGTTGTCACGTATCACGCGGGTGAAGCGATGGACGTCGACTGCGTCGCGTTCCTTCTTCTCGCCCGCATGGATCACGGCATCTGCGTCCGATTTCGTCAGATCGAAGTGCTGCATGAGGATGGCTTCCAAGCGGGCATCTTCCGCGAGCGAATAATCGCCGTCAGCGCGCGCGCAATGCACGAGCAGCGCGGCACACGCCAGCCTGATTTCTTCGTCGCGTGAGGTATCGGCTTCGTTTCCGGCGATCACGCCCGACAGCATTTTCTGGAAGTTCGAAATCATGTGTGATCTCCTTCGGCTTGCAGCGCCGCTCTAGGTAACAGGACCTTGATCCCTCAGGTTGAATACGCTCTAGACCATGGCGCGTGCCACCCGCAAGTATGCCGGTGCGCTCATGCGTTTAACAGATTGGCGAATGCTGCCTGGGGAGGACCTTGCAAACGCGGCGGCATTGCATGACATCATGTCGGCGCTAAGCGTGTTAGTTTCAACTTTATCAAGGGGACGAATGTCCCCACTTTCAGGATCAAGAGGAACTCCAATGGGTATTCGTCAGGTCGTTGGAATTGCTATTGCAGCATTGTTGGTGCCGGTGATTGCTGGTCAGGCCGTTGCAGGTGAAACGGTGTCTTATGAAATCGATGGAAAGCCGTTCGAGGGCTATCAGGCCAAGGCGGCGAACTCAAAAGGTCTCGTTGTCATCATTCACGACTGGGACGGGTTGACGGATTATGAGGTCAAGCGGGCGGATATGCTTGCTGAACTTGGCTATGACGCATTCGCGCTCGACCTTTACGGCAAGGGCAATCGTCCGGTCGAAATGGCGGCGAAAAAGGAAGAGACAGGCAAGCTCTACAAGGACCGCGAGACCATGCGCACCCGCATTCTTGCAGGCATGGCAGAGGCCAGGAAATCGGGTGCAGGTGACGCGGTGGTGATGGGCTACTGCTTTGGCGGTGCTGCGGTGCTGGAACTCGCCCGCTCGGGCAAGGCAGAGGCCGTCAAAGGGATTGCTTCGTTCCATGGCGGTTTGGCGACACCTGAAGGTCAGAGCTATTCGTCAAGCGTGCCTCCGCTGCTGATCGCTCATGGCGGGGCTGATTCAGCCATTCCCATGAAGGATGTCGCGACATTGGCCGAAGAGCTTGAAAAGGCCGGCGTGACCTATGAGATCGAGGTTTATTCCGGTGCGCCGCACGCATTTACCGTTTTTGGTTCGGATCGTTACCAGGAGCGGGCCGACAAGAAGTCCTGGGCTGCGTTTACCGAGTTCCTTGAAACGAGCTTTGCCAAGTGAAGCGTTCGGTGAGGATCGCCATCGGGGCCCACGAAGTCGTGAGGTGAATTGACCCCGCGGTTGCTGATTTGAAACCTAATCGAAGTGGTACTCATCGTATCAGATCATTGTTTGCAGCCCACCTTACCGTCAATGGCGAGGTGGGCTGGCGTACAAATCAGATCCCTTCTGAAGGAAAGTTGAGCGAGCCATGCCGCTTCGCGCGCTGCTGACAGTTCTATCGATCGCGGTTGGTTTGTTGTTCTGGCCCGTCTTTTCGACGGCTCGTGCGCAAGAAGCTCCGCCGATGAGCGAACTTGTGCAGGCCGAGCTAATTGCTGAAAAGTCCGCAATCTCGCCTGGAGAAAGCGTCTGGGTTGGTGTGCGTTTGCGCATGAAAGCACATTGGCACACGTATTGGCGTAACCCCGGAGATACGGGACTGCCGACGGAAATCAAGTGGAGCCTGCCTGAAGGCTTCAAGGCCGGGCCGATCCAGTGGCCGGTGCCTTCGCGGATGCCTTATGCCGATCTGATGAACTATGGCTATGAGGACGAGGTCACGCTCATCAGCCGCATCAGCGCGCCTGAAGACTTCGCGCCCAATTCCGGTCCGGTGATGCTGAAGGCCGATGTCTCCTGGCTGGTCTGCGAAAAGCAATGCATCCCCGGTGACACGACGCTTGAGACGACGTTGCAGTCGGTTGCGCCAGGGGCATCCGGTGTCAGTGCCGATGAGAAAACGAAATCTATTTTTGCAGCGGCGCGGTCTTCGCTGCCAACTCCGATGTCGTGGCCGCTTGATATCTCACTCGCTGGCGGCGATGTCGTCGTCGACGTGACGG
>CAYGRH010000190.1:0-6567 GCA_964352165.1 uncultured Hyphomicrobiaceae bacterium
GACATTAGCGGGCCTTCGAACGTCGACATTCCGTAGAAGGCATCGGAGACATCGAGCAGACGGACGACAGCATCGGTACGCAGCTTGTCCCAGGCACCCGACAACGTCATCAGGCCGTTGATCATGCCGCCCCATGAGGGCATCCACAGCATGATCGAGAACGTCATTCCGAGTGTCTGCGCCCAGTCAGGCAGAGCGGTGTAGTGAAGGTGGTGGGGACCTGCCCAGATGTAGATGAAGATCAGGGTCCAAAAGTGAACGATCGACAGGCGGTAGGAGTAGACCGGCCGTTCGACGCGCTTGGGTATGAAGTAATACATAATCCCAAGGAAGCCGGCGGTGAGGAAGAAGCCCACCGCGTTGTGGCCGTACCACCACTGCGTCATGGCATCTTGAACGCCTGCGAACAGGATGTAGCTTTTCGTTCCGAACAGCGACACCGGCACCGTCAGGTTGTTGACGATGTGCAGCATCGCGACCGTGACGATGAAGGCAAGGTAGAACCAGTTGGCGACGTAGATGTGCGGCTCTTTGCGGCGCGCCAGGGTTCCAAGGAAAAGCAGAAGGTAGGCCACCCAGACAACGGTCAAGAGGAGGTCGGCATACCATTCAGGTTCGGCGTATTCCTTCGACTGCGTGACGCCGAGGACATAGCCCGTGCCAGCGATCAGGATGAAGAGCTGATAACCCCACACGACAAACCATGGCGACCATCGACCGGGCATGCGGGCCTGACAGGTGCGCTGCACGACGTAGAGCGAGGTGGCCAAGAGCACGTTGCCGCCAAAGGCAAAGATCACCGCCGAGGTGTGAAGCGGCCGCAGGCGGCCGAAGCTGGTCCAGGGAAGATCAAGGTTGAGCGCGGGGAAAGCCAACTGCCATGCGATGATATCGCCGACGAGAAAACCGGCGATGCCCCAGAAGACGGCGGCAAGAGTTGCGACCTTGATGGGACCGTCGAAATAGCCCGATTGCGGTGCAGCTTTTTCCTTGCTGAAACTGGAGGCCAGAACGCAGTAGGTTCCCGCAACGGCCGCGAATCCGATCAGGATCATGTGGAAGGCCATTACTTCGTCAGTCGTGTTCATGGCGACGAAGCCCATCAGAAGCGCAATGGCGACGCCGACGATGACTGCAAGACCGTCCGTAAAGGCTGATCGACCCTCTTTAATGAGAACCGAATTATTAGGGTCATCGACTGGCATTAGGCGCTCCCCGTCCCGAAAAAATGATGATTGACCGTGGCTAGATTTTATCGGGACGCACGGGCAAAACCGCGTTGATTTATGTCAATCGAGCGACTTAGGTAGGGTGCGCGCTTCGACACATGGGCCACGCAATCACTCGGCGGTCCGCTCGAGGACAATACAGCGATGCCGTCAATCTGAAGTCTGAAAATAGAGCTGTTGCAGGAGACCATCGCTTGGCGGATCTGATGACCTACCTCGAACGGCTTGCAGACCGTTGGATCGGCCGGAATGCGTTGCGCGATGCGACCGCATTGCAGGCCGCAGAAGGGCTCAGGCCAGCAGTTGTCATTACAGGGGCTTCGCGAGGCATAGGGCTTGCCCTGGCACGGGCTTATGCCGCCGACCACGACGTGGTCGTCATGATTGCGCGAACGCACGACAAACTCACCAAGGCGGCTGAGAGCGTGGAGGCGGAAGGGCAGGCGGAGACGTTGGTGCTGGCCTGCGACCTTCGTTCGGCTGAGATCTGCAGGAACGTTGACGCTTTTCTCGCAGAGCGCGGCCTTTACTGCGACGTCCTCATCAACAATGCAGCGATCGGGCTGGGTGGCGCGTTTACGCAGCAACATCCCGGTTCCGTTCAAGCACTGATCGACCTGAATATCTCAGCACTTACCCGCCTCATGCACCACTTTCTGCCGGGGATGCTGGCGCGCGGGCGCGGCGGCATTGTCAACGTCGCTTCGCTCGGCGGCTACGTGCCGGGCCCCTATCAAGCGCAATACTATGCCAGCAAGGCCTACGTGATCTCGCTAACGGCTGCGGTTGCGCAGGAGGTTTGCGGCCGCGGGGTGCGGATCGCCAGCGTCTCACCGGGACCGGTCGAGACATCGATCCACGCATCGATGGGAGCTGATGATGCACTATACCGTCTGCTTTTGCCGTCGATGTCGACGCGGCGGGTGGCGGCCAGCGTGCGCCGAGGCTACCGCCTGGGCAGTTCTGCGATCACGCCGGGTGTATTGAACTGGATTGTCGCGCGCCTCTCTGGAGTTGTGCCGCACTGGCTGCTGGCCAAATTGATCGGTATCATCCTGAAACCGCGTGATTCTACCGCGAAAACGGGCCGCTAACTGCCTGGGATGCATCCGCACAGGCCATTGATCGGAAGGACAGCCTTGTCGACGGAACCAGCAAAAGACCGGGCCCGCCTGCCGGTGCTGGTCGTTCTCCATCAAGGCCGTTCCAGCCCGGGCCGCGTGGGTCAATTGCTGCAATCCAAGGGCCATCGCCTGGATATTCGCCGCCCTTGCTTCGGTCAGCCATTGCCTGAGACTTTGCAAGGTCACGCTGGAGCGGTGGTGTTCGGCGGACCGATGAGTGCGAATGACGACCAGTTAGAGTTCATTCGCGCGGAACTGGATTGGCTTAGTGTTCCACTGCGGGAAGAAGCTCCGCTGCTGGGCATCTGCCTTGGTGCGCAGATGTTGGCGCGGCATCTGGGGTCGCGCGTCAAACCCTCGGAATGTTCAAGTTTCGAGCTCGGCTACCATCCGATTACGACCGTAGCGAAGCCAGGAGGCGAATTGGGGGAGCTAGGCAATGTGCCCAGGCACGTCTTTCAGTGGCACGGCGAGGGTTTTGAAATGCCGTCGGGGGCGCGCAAGCTTGCCGCCGGCAGCGGGCCGTTTCCCAATCAGGCGTTCGCCTACGGGCCGGCCAAGGCGCTGCAGTTCCATCCGGAAATGACGTACCAGATGTTGTGCCGATGGACGGCATTGAGCGATCAGCGACTCTCAGTGCCGGGAACGCATCAGCGAAACCGGCTGCTTTCCGATCATATCGCTTTTGCCCCGGCGGTGACCGCCTGGCTCGATGCATTTCTGGATGACTGGCTGGATGGGAGCGAGCTTTCGCGATGAATGATCGTTCAACGGCTCGGCTGGAACGATTTTTGGGTTTACCATGACGGAGTGAAACACTCCCGCAACACTTTTACTATTTAGTCTGATCCAGCGTCGCGAATTTGGTTATTTGCGTATCCGGCGCATGTGACGCGGTGGTGCCAACGAGGGATCGCGAGATCCCGGACGTCAAAGTACCACCGCGTCGCTTCCCTACCTCCTTCGGCATTCTCCGATTTGCTTCCTGGTCGTCGCTTTGCGATTGCCGGTTCGTCCCGATTCTGCGGCCCAGATGGTCATGCGTATGCGGCGCAGTTGCGCCCGACCCTGCTATCGGGCTATCCGTTGGTCCGTCTTGGCTTCAAGATCAAGATGTTAGAATGCTTGGGAGGACCAATTGAACAGCTCGAACTGGCCAAAGATTTCTCGTTTACCGCGCGCTGCGCTCGTGTCAGCCATCCTGGCCATGTGCTGCGCGGTCCTGCCGGCTAAAGCCCAGGATGCTGGATCGGGTGCGTCGGAGGCGAAACCGGCGCCGGATGCCTCAGCTTCCTCTCCCAAGCCGCCGATTTCAGTTGAACTCAACAAGCTCGAAACACTGGACACCGGTTGCCGGGCTTATGTCGTTGTGACGAATACGACTGATGATCCCTACGCGACGCTGAAACTCGATCTCGTGATGTTCAAGCCTGACGGGGTCATTGGCCGGCGGTTTGCTGTCGATCTGGCTCCGCTGCGCAAGGACAAGCGGTCTGTCAAACTGTTCGACCTGGCCGGCGTCGGCTGCACGGAAGTCGGCAATCTGCTGATCAATGACGTCTTAGAATGCCGAACGGATGCGGGCCCCGTCGAAGACTGCTTATCGCGGCTGTCGGTAACATCGCTAACCAAGGCGTCATTGTCGAAGTAATGGCAGCGCAGGCCTGAAAGTGCGGCGATTGCGGCTGCCTCGGTCCGTTTGCTCTTCGGCTGCCTCAGCCGCGGCCTTCAAACGGCATATCGGTCGCCTTCAGCGTCATGAACAAAACATTTGCCTCCAGAGGCAGATTTGCCATGTAGAGCACCGCCGAGGCGACGTGAGCGACGTCCATGCGGCTTTCGACCTTCATCGTCCCGTCCGCCTGCATGATGCCCTTGGCCATCGGTTCGGTCATCTCGGTAGCCGCGTTTCCGATATCGATCTGGGAACACGCAATCGAGTGCTGACGATTGTCGAGCGCGATGGATTTCGTTAGCCCCGCGATTGCGTGCTTGGTGGCTGTGTATGGCGCGGTCAGGGGGCGTGGCGAGTGCGCCGAGATCGAGCCGTTGTTGATGATGCGCCCGCCCTTGGGCGTCTGCTGCTTCATCAGCTTTATGGCTTCCTGGCAGCAGAAAACGACGCCGAGCAGATTGACGTCGACGACCCTGCGCCATTCGTCGATCGGAATGTTTTCCATCGGTGCGGGCTTCGCGCCCATACCGGCATTGTTGAACAGCATATCGAGCCGGCCGAAGTTCTGCCGGACTTCATGGAACAAGGCTTTGACCTCCAGCGGGTCGGTGACATCGGTGGCGTGGTAAAAGCATTCGGCGCTGCCCTCGCCGATCGTCATAAGCGCCTTCGTGGCAGCCAACTTGTCGGCGCGGCGGCCGGCAAGCGCCACATTCCATCCATCCGCATGCAGCGCAAGAGCGACTGCCCGGCCGATGCCGGTGCCGGCTCCCGATATGACTGCGACCTTGCCGTTGCCAGCCATTTGCTCACTCCCGTTTCTTCGTGCCATTCGCGATAGCTAATTTTTGAGAGACCGCTTCACGATCCAGTCCGATGCGAAGATCTGTTGCTCCCAATAGAACAGGCTCCGGCGGCAGTTCTACAAGCTCGTTGACAGGACGCAACACAGGATCAATACTTAACTCTATGGTTAAGTTTGAATCACAACCCCTAGACCGGACGTTTGCAGCCCTTGCCGATCCGACGCGACGGGCGATCCTAAGACGGCTTGCCCAATCGCAGGAGCTGAGCGTCAGCGAACTCGCCTCGCCATTCGATATGTCGCTTCCCGGCCTGATGAAGCACATCGACTATCTCTGCGAGGCCGGGCTGATTGCGCGCGAGAAATCGGGCAGGACGGTCTATTGCCGGCTGAATGCCTCGCCGATGGCGGACGCCATGGCGTGGCTTGAATCCTATGAGAAATTTTGGACGAACCGTCTCGATGCCCTTGCGGCTTACGTGGAGGACAACCCATGCCAACGACTGCAAAACCCAGCCTTACCCTCAAGCGCCACATCAAGGCCAGCCCGGAAAAAGTCTTCGCGGCGTGGACGCAAGCCGAACACCTGAGACGGTGGTTCGGCCCGGGCGATATCAAGGTCTTGAAGGCAGAAGCCGATCTGAAGGTTGGCGGAACGTTTAGTGTTTCGATGGTCGCGCCGGACGGCGAGAAGCACGGGGTTGGCGGAACATACCTTGAGTTCGTTCCTAGCGAAGTCCTTTCGTTTACTTGGGCATGGGTGACGATGCCGGAACGGCAATCGCTGGTCACGGTGAGGCTCGCGCCGCGCGATGGTGGCACGGACCTCACGCTCATCCACGAGCAATTTGCCGATGAGGCTGCGCGCGACCGGCATACCCAGGGCTGGGCCGGCTCACTCGACAAGCTCGAAGGCCTGTTCGTTTGCGAGGCTAACAGCGAGGTTGGCGCGCGTTGGGCGCATGGCCAGTTTCACTGGAACGAACTGATGGCGCGCGATGTGGAAAAAGCGAAGGCTTTTTACGAGAAATCCATCGGCTGGCGCTTTCAGCCGATGCCAATGGGAGACCAGACGTATTGGCTGGCGATGAGTGGAGATAAAATGGCGGGCGGGCTGTTCGAGATGAAGGGTAGCGAATTCGACGGAGTGCCCGAGCACTGGATCGCCTACATAGCCATCGAAGACATCGACGCTTGCGTGGAGCGAGCGGTCCGCGAAGGTGCCAACTTAATAAAGCCGCCGTTCGATGTTCCCGGCGTCGGGCGCATCGCAATCATCGGCGATCCGGGCGGTGCCGTTATCGGATGGATGACGCCTTCCACGTAAGGAGACTTTTCGCTGCGTTAGCGGGTCGGAACCGGGACTTCGCCGCGGTAGTCGTAGAAGCCACGTTTCGTCTTGCGGCCGAGCCAACCGGCTTCGACATACTTCACGAGGAGAGGGCAAGGCCGGTACTTGGTGTCGGCAAGCCCCTCGTAGAGCACTTGCATGACCGACAGGCAGATATCGAGGCCGATGAAGTCGGCAAGCTCGAGCGGACCCATCGGGTGATTGGCGCCGAGTTTCAGCGCCTTGTCGATCGATTCCACCGTACCTACGCCCTCATAGAGCGTGTAGACTGCCTCGTTGATCATCGGCAGCAGGATGCGGTTGACGATGAAGGCGGGGAAGTCTTCGGCAACGGTGGCCTTCTTGCCGATGTGGTCGACGAAGCTCTTGCACTCGGTGAAGGT
>CAYGRH010000191.1:0-955 GCA_964352165.1 uncultured Hyphomicrobiaceae bacterium
AGCGCGTTCACATTCAAGGGCACCAACACCTATCTGATCGGTTCGAGCGAACTGGCAGTGATTGATCCCGGCCCCGAGGACGCAGCACACCGGAGCGCGATTTTGAAGGCGGCCCAGGGGCGGCCTATCACCCACATCTTCGTCACTCACACGCACCGCGACCACGTCGATGGCCTCGAAGCGTTGCAGGCGGAGACCGGCGCACAGTCTTGCGGCTACGGGCGCAGCGAAGACACTGCTCCGGATGGTTCAGTCACGCCGACGGGCGCAGAATTCGTCCGTTACAACTTCTCGCCTGATATCGCGCTTCAGCACGGCGACCGGATTTCCGGCGCCGACTGGGCCATAGATGCGTTGCATACGCCCGGGCATGCGCCGGATCATGTCTGCTTCAAGCTCGCCGAACGGAACACAGTGTTTTCCGGCGACCATGTCATGGCTTGGAACACGACTGTTATTGCGCCGCCGGAAGGCCGGATGGCCGATTATTTCGCTTCACTGGAAGTTCTGCTCGATCACCCCGCTGAACTCTATCTGCCCGGACACGGCGGTCGGTTGGATGAACCGGTGCGTATGGTCAAAGCCTATCTCGTTCATCGGCGGTGGCGCGAACAGGCGATCCTGGGGGCCATTCGAAACAACATTGGTTCGATCAACGGCATCGTCAGCCTGATTTATAAAGATCTCAATCCCAATCTCACGATTGCCGCAGCTTTGTCCGTACAGGCGCATGTGGAACACCTGATGGAGCGAGAGCTTGTCATCAGCGACGGCCCGCTCCAATTTGCTACGCGCTTGGAAGCGACGCTGTAGGGCGTTTTTTACCTGATCCAATCAGACTCTATTGTTCGCGGCTCGGCACGGTTGCCTCGAGCCTGCCAACGACCTCCTTCAGCAAGGTGCGGATCCGTTCGGCGTTGCGGCCGAGGTCGTGGCTGCCATACCGCGAGGCTGA
>CAYGRH010000191.1:965-6540 GCA_964352165.1 uncultured Hyphomicrobiaceae bacterium
AGGCTGAGCGGATATCGAGGCGCGATACATGGCGGTCGCCGACGATGCGCATGGCCACATCATCGTAAAAGCCCATGATGAGTGTGCGATCAACGGCTTCGATCAATCCTGGCACGCCCGTTTCGGGGTCTGGCACCTGCTGGTTGACGATCGTCATGCGCTGGCGGCGCAAGGCCTCAGCGGCAAGTTCAAAGGTTTCCTGCGCGGACCGGTTGATCAACACCGTTTTGAGATCGGGATAGGCCTGCTTCTGTAGTTTGGCGAATTCGGCACCTGGATAGACCGCAGAATTGGCATCAGCCGGACGCATGCCACTGAGTTTCGCGAACCGGGGCGGATTTTCGGTGTCGGTCGTGAGGTCGTTGATTTCGGGAAGCTGGCGGATCGTTGGAAGCTGCATGATGGGCCAGGCCAGGAGCCCGATCGCAACGAAACTGCCAACGACAACGCGCGCGGCACCAGAGCTGCCGAACCGCCAGATCTGGATAGCGGCGATGATTGCGAGAACCAAGGCGACCGCGGCACCTAAAAACGTGAGCTGGATCAGGTTGAGCATCGCGCCTGTTTGCAGCGAAAACAGACGATGCAGAAACAGCGCCACGAGCAAAAGCGCGACGGAGAAAAACGCAATGCGGCTGGTCCACAATGCAGCAAGTGGCGGGACGCGATCTTCATCGCGCAAACCATCCAAACCGACCATCATTACTCCTTGCAGCTCGTTGCGCCGTGGGTTGGTGCTTCCGGCACCCCGCATTTGATTTCGCCAAGAGGTTTAGCAGCAAGCATGGCGACCTAGCTACGACAGCCTCGGAAAAATCCTCGATTGCCGGAATTGTTGTGCACGGAAATATGGCGGATCGACTTTTAATTCAGCCCCCGGGCTTTGCAGCTTCGGCGCCGATTCGGTTAGGATTTGCCGGCTCGAGTCGGGTGCGCGTGGTTGCAGGGATGGCTGCTGATGAGATTGAATTGGCACAAAACTGACGCAGGCGGCGCTCTGATTGCCGGCCGCCGTTCGCGTTCTCCCTTCGGAAAGGTCGCCCGCTTCATCGCAGTCGCGGCAATCATTTGCATGCCGTTTGGGCTTCAAAGCACGTCAGCGCAGGACGTCGGGCTATCCGATGACACGACCAGGATTGTCGATGTAAAACCCAGCGCGGAACCTCGGCCGTCCATCGGCGGCGGAGCGCCCGACCGCCTTACCATCGCGAGCTGGGATCTGCGCGATGCTGAGAGCGCCGGGATCGTGTCGCAACCCAAGGCAGTTAAACGGACTTGGCGGCATACGTTCGGCTCAGAACGCCGCGCCAATGCCTCCCAGGCCAATGGGCCTGGAGATATCGACGCCGATGTGGTTTTGCTGCAAGGCGTGCGTAGCGCAAAGATTGCCCGCAAACTGTTTCCAGCGCGCGACTGGCGCTTGATCTTATCGCGGCAATTGCTCGATCTGACCGGTTTCGATAACCGGTTCGGGCAACCGCTGCCGGACGGCAAATCCATAACCGCCATTGCTGTGCGCTATAGCCGGTATATCCGCGTCACCGGCCATGAACACTTCATGTCGATGGCCGCACCTCTGCGAGCAAACGTTTTACCGCGACCGGTATCGACAGATGCCGAGCCGGTGACAACCGACGGCATCGCAGGACAGGAGGGTGGCGCCGGCGGCTCACCTGTTTTACGGACGATTGCGCAGCGCGATGAAACGTATCCGACGGCGGAGCCCGGTGTGGCTGGCGTCGGTGTTCGCATTCTCCATTCACAAGATGTGATCTGGCTCGTTTCCGCCGACTTTGGCGATGGCTGCCTTCGCGAGGACGACAACTGCGCCCGGCGCGCGGTTCTCGACAAGTGGACCAGAGAACAGCGTGCCGACGGGCTAATGGTGGTGCGAGGTGAAAAATCAGGAACCGAAGACCTGCCCGAGCCGGCGACAATAACGCCGCAAGCTCCTTCGAAGCAGAAAGTGGAACCCGAGCCAGCCAACTCGACCGGCTTTTTTTCCTGGCTTCAGGGCGAGCCTGATCGTGGGCCAATGAATAAAAAAGCTGCGTCTAAGGTGGCGGCCGTCAATGACGATACGGTCGCCGCGCCTGGTGCGGACGATGCGCGCGACTGTTCGGGTCAGTCACTAATCCCCGACCCTCAACTCCACGGCGATATCAAGGTGATCGCTGAAAAGGGATGCCTAGCCGTCCTGAGCGTTGCTCGGTAACCGCTGCAACAGCAGGCGAAACGCTGCTGGCCACCATAAAGGCGTCAAGGGTAAAGCCGCGTCTTCGTCCATTCTTCGCCGGTTGAAGCCCGCTTGAAGACGATGCGGTCGTGCAGCCGGAAAGGCCGGTCATGCCAGAACTCGATCTCAATGGGCGTGATGCGGAAACCCGACCAGTGAGGCGGCCTGGGGATTTGGCCGATGCCGAATTTGGCTGTAAAGGCGGCTACATTTTTTTCGAGATCGAACCGGCCTTCCATTGGGCGGGACTGGTTTGACGCCCATGCCCCTATCCGCGATCCGCGCGGGCGCGAATTAAAATAAGCATCTGCTTCTTCCGCGCTGACGGGCAAGACTGGCCCACGGATGCGGATCTGCCGGCGAAGCGATTTCCAATGAAACATGATCGCTGCCTTTCGCGATGACAGCAGCTCACCGCCCTTTGCGCTTTCGTAGTTCGTGTAGAAAACGAACCCACGGCCGGGCCCGCCTGCTTCATCAAGCCCCTTCAAGAGCACCATGCGAACATTCGGCAGTCCGTCAGGGTCCACGGTTGCGAGCGCCATTGCATTCGGATCATTGATTTCGCTGCGGCTGGCGGCTTCGAGCCATTGCGCAAACAGGTCGAACGGTTCGTTTGCCGTCGTGAAATCTTCAGATGCCACAGCATCCTTGCTGGTTCCGGTGTCGCTCAACGGATTGCCTTTCTGCGCGGTGTCTCGGTGTCATCAAGCCTTGGCGCAATGCCGTCCGGCCGATGATTTACAATTTTACCTGCTTGCTCACGACCACAATGGTGGATTTCGGCACACGTCTTCAGGATGTCTTTACGCCTGCCGGGCAAGATCTGGATCGTGAGGGGTTGCAACAACGTTACAGGCAGCCTGCGAAGTTGAGTGTTGTGTTCCAGCTTTTGTAAGCGAGTGTGTGTCCATGCGTGCGTGTCCAAGTCTATTTCCGTTGTCGGCGGCTGCAGCCACCGCATTTGTTCTCGTCGCCTGCATCCTGATGAGCGCGGATTTCGTGCTCGCCGGTGAACCGGCCAAAGGACCTGCGGCCAATTCCGGGCCGATGTGCTCCTGCCCTTCCGCGAACGAGGCGCCGGGCGCTACGCCTGTGCCCCCGCAAGACGCCTTGAAGCCCTCATGGCGGCGCAACAAATTTGCCGGCCAGTCAACCAACCCTTCCAGCCCCGGCGTTCCGGTCGCTCTAGACCGAAGTGACCGCGTTGCGGCTTTGGAAGTGGTTCAAGTCGCGCTTTCCCAGGTTGGCGACGGTTCCAGTTATGTCTGGCATCGCGCGCATGGCAGGCTGTCGGGCATCATCCAGCCCACGTCCTCGTTCAAGCGCGACAACGGGCAAATCTGCCGACATCTGGTCATCATGTTCGCCTCCGGGCAACATTCGCGCAAGATGGAGACGATTGCCTGCCGCCTGGATAGCGGCATCTGGCAGATCGACGGCTGAGAACCGTTTGCGATTTCGGGGCAACCTGCGGGGCTTTCCGGCTTATGCCCCGGTTGGTTCCATGCTGTCGCCGCCGGACCGCGCCTCTTTGTATGCGCGGAGCGAAAATCAAGCCAAGGGGACCTTTTGGGGCCGCGCTCGGGGACTGCTGGAGATCGCGCGAGTTACGTGCTTAAACACATGCTTCAAAGCGTCTCCTTTGGTCAACTGGACCCGCATCGGCTTTTGTGTAGGATGCGCGCCACCATATCATTGAAACTAGAAGGGTTCACGGCACATGACCGCTCCTGCGCCTCGCTCAGGTGAGACAACCGGCAATCTGATGGCGGGCAAGCGCGGTCTCGTTATGGGGGTCGCGAACAACCGCTCTATCGCTTGGGGCATTGCCAAGGCCTGCGCTGCCCAAGGCGCTGAAATTGCGCTGACTTATCAAGGTGATGCGCTGAAGAAGCGCGTTGAACCGCTGGCCAAGGAACTCGGTTCTTCGATCATCCTGCCGTGCGATGTCACCGACAACGCTTCCGTTGATGCCGTCTTCGCCGAGCTGGAATCCCAATGGGGCAAACTGGACTTCCTCGTCCATGCCATCGCATTTTCCGATAAGGCCGAACTTGACGGACGCTACGTGGAAACGTCCCAGGACAACTTCACGAAAACCATGCTGATTTCGTGCTACTCGCTGACATCGCTGGCGCGGCGGGCCGAAAAGCTCATGACCGATGGCGGGTCAATCATTACACTGACGTATTATGGGGCGGAAAAAGTCATGCCCCATTACAACGTCATGGGCGTGGCCAAGGCTGCACTTGAAGCCAGCGTGCGCTATCTTGCGGCCGACCTCGGAACCTCGGCGATCCGTGTCAACGCTATTTCGGCAGGCCCAATCAAGACGCTGGCTGCTTCAGGGATCGCCGACTTCCGCTACATACTGAAGTGGAACGAGTACAATTCGCCACTGCGTAGAACGGTCACCATCGACGAAGTTGGCGGGGCCGGGTTGTATCTTCTTTCGGATCTGTCACGCGGCGTAACCGGCGAAATCCATCACGTCGATGCGGGATATCATATCCAGGGCATGAAGAACGAAGATGCGCCCGACATCACGGTTTCAAAGGGCGATGACGCCTGAAGCCGCGTGGGGCGATGCCTCCTCCCTCGTGGGTGACAATCATCGCACTAGCGCCGAGCGTATCTCGCCCGCGGGCCGGCCTTGGTTAAATCTTTACGGAAATGTAGACCACGAGACGGTAGAGTTGGGCATGCGCAACGGCATCACGATCTACTGCATCCGACATGGGCAGACGGACTGGAACGCTGAATCGCGTTACCAGGGCCAAGCCGACATCCCTCTGAACGACACCGGCCGCACTCAGGCCACGCGAAACGGCAAGGCGCTCGCCGCCTTCATGCCGGCGATTGCCGATGCCGACTTTGTCTCGAGCCCTCTTTCGCGCACCTGCGAGACAATGCGGCTGGCGCGCGAGGCGATGGGTCTGGCACCCGATGAATTCAGCCTCGACGACAGATTGCGCGAAGTTCATTACGGACATTGGGAAGGCCAGCTTCTGGCTGATCTGCCTACGACAGATCCCCAAGGGCTTTCGGATCGGTTGGCTGATCCTTTCAACTGGCGGCCCAAGGGTGGGGAAAGCTATTCCGACCTTATGGATCGCCTGGTTGACTGGCTTCAGACCGTTGAGCGCGACACGGTCGTTGCGACACACGGCGGCATCAGCAGGACGCTGCGCGGCCACTGCCTGGGCGTAGACATGAACGGCATTCTCCAGATGGAAGTCCCGCAGGATCGCGTGCTGATGATCCGCTCCGGCGAAATGAAGTGGGTATAGTTAGTCCGCTCACGGCGCGGATCGCTCGCGTAGCTCGCGGCGCCTC
>CAYGRH010000192.1:0-6536 GCA_964352165.1 uncultured Hyphomicrobiaceae bacterium
GCTGCCGTAGCTCAGGGGTAGAGCACTCCCTTGGTAAGGGAGAGGCCGAGAGTTCGAATCTCTCCGGCAGCACCACTATTGATCTCACGCGCTGGTCGCGCTTCCGACAGGGCGGCGCTCGCGCCGGGTCGCGTTGCTCCCGGGCCTTGCAGGCGGGCGCTCAATCGGTGGCGGCGTATTCTGCGAATTTCGATGGCATTAGAAGTTCGGCGCTGGTGCTGCCGTCTTTGTCTGTGCTGATCGCAAATGAGCCTTCGAGAGCGTATTGGGACAGCCGGTTGGCCGTCGCAACTGCAAAATTGCTTTGGCCCGTCGCGGAACAAAGCTCGGGCGGGAGCCCCCGGCACCTTATTCGAACTGCTGACTTTGGCCTTTGGGGCAGAGTGTTGGCTGATTGCCCAGGCTTCGCAGTTTGCATAGAATTGCTTGGCGGTGCCGCGACCACTGTTCCCGCATCATCGACAATTTCGATCGACCATGACATTTGCGTTGCGGATGTTTGCGGCGAGGTCTGAACCAACGCGGCGCGAATGATTTCATGCAGCACAAGTCCGACGTTCTGTACTGCGGTAGGGACAATGAACAGGACGGGCCCGCTAATCTCGATTTCCTTGATTGGTTCGTCGGACAAAGGTTTGAGCCTGTTCAGATACGGCGCGAGTTGTGCTCTTAGGAGTTCGTCGAACCTGGCCGGTTGCCAGCGGCGTTCGACGAGGACATCCTGACTGATCGACATCGCGTGAAGCCTGCTGGAAAACTCATCTATGAAATCGTCTTTATCGGCGATACTGGCGCTCAGCCCGCGGGTTAGCGCCATCAAAACGGCGAGCTGATTTTTCGTGCGGTGCGATATCTCCATGAGTGCGTCTTTAATTTGCTCTTCGCGATGGCGGGCGTCAGTTGTCTCAACGCTGACCGAAAGCAGGCCGACGAGTTCCCCGTCCGCGTTCCGGTACGGCTCAGCGATGATGTCGAAATAGCGGGAAGCGCCGCCAGGGCCGCCAGGAATATGAACCTCAAAGCGAGCGTCGTTGCCGGTCTCCAGCACCTGCCGTTTTAGGCTCATGACGCGGGCCTTTTCAACTTGCGGCAGGTTTGCAACTTCTGTTGAACCAATAAAGCTGCTTGCAGGAATGCCGGTTGGAGCATTCCTAACCCAAGTGTATCGCAGCTCATGGTCCTGGAGCGCGACCGTAATCGGGCTGTCACGAAGAGCGATATCGAGGCGCTTGCCAAGCTCGAATGCTTCTCTTGACCGTTCGGCAACGCGAAGTTGCAGATCATCGCGCGATGCTTTGAGGCGACGAAGAGTTCTGCCATGTGACCTAGCCAGCCGCCTGAAGGCCTCGCTGAGCCGGGAATTGCCGTACATGTAGACAAGGCCGAAGATCGCTGCCAGCGCGAACGGGACACTGCCGATGTTCAGTACGAGCAGTATGGACACAAAAGGGGCATCAGGCGCGAGCCAGCTTTGCCGGGTCGCAAGAGTGGACAACATCGTCGCCGCACCTAAGGCGAGCGACAAGGAAACGATACCGGCAGGCACGGTCATCACCAGCTTGAAGACGTCCCGCTGCAAGATAAGAACGCATACGATCGCGATCGCTGACGCTCCGAGAATTACGGCGGTTGCCGCGTTCGAAGCTGCTTCAAATCCAAGTGTCATGATCGACCAAAAGCACCTTTGCGCACCTTTTTTGTTAGCCTTGTGATCCGCCCGATTGGGCACTGATGCATTAGGCACTGCCAAAGCGTCAGAGCAGACTACCGGTGCATCAGCGCTAAATTCCGGGAAAGCACTGGTGACCGCGGCCTTTATGCTCGTCATCAAGGGAATGCGCGGTTCGGCTGTGCGGTTCCGCTTGGTCGTCGATTTAAGCTCAACTAGAAAAGGACGCAGTTGATTTGGCTGTAACTAGCCTGCGACTTGCCTGACGGCGGCGTGCTGAATGGTTCATTCAAGGGGCATTGCGCTGCAGGGCACACCGATTTTTCCAACGAGCAATGCCCGTCTCGGCAAGTGGAACTCGATTTGCAATCGCGGTCTTGAGCTAAGTCGCTTTGCAAGAGCATATTTCTTAGCTTTTTGAGCTCAACGGGAGAGATCGCGTGGCCGCCAAATTCGTCGACAAGCCTCTACGAAAGCAGGCCGGCGGGGTCAGCCCGCGTGCACAGACCGCCTGCCGCCATTGCCCCCGACTAACAAATCCGTCGTTCCGGAATTTCTCGAAGACCGAGTTGACCTTCATGCAGCAGCTCAAGTCCGGCGAGGTATCCTACAAAGCAGGCGACGTCATCCTGCAGGACGGGCAAAAGGGCAACTATGTTTTTACTGTCCTCGAAGGATGGGCGATCCGTTACAAGCTTGTCAGCGATGGCGGGCGTCAAATCCTGAATGTCTCACTTCCTGGCGATCTCATCGGCCTGCAAGCATCAATGTTCGGTGAAATGCAACATTCGATTGAGGCGATCACAGACTTGCGATTGTGTATCCTTCCCAAGGACCGGCTCTTTGAGCTTTATTCGGCTCATCCGAGCCTGGCTTTCGACGTCACATGGCTGGCAGCCAAGGAAGAAGCAATTGTGTCGGAGCTGATGGCCAATGTCGGTCAGCAACCGGCCTTCGTCCGCATGGCATTCATCTTTGCCCATATTTTTCATCGCGCCGAGCGCGCAGACCTAACTGACGGGAATGTGTTGACGTTTCCGCTTAGGCAAGAAGACATTGCCGACATGCTTGGCCTGTCGATGGTGCATACGAACAAGACGCTGCGCAGGTTGCGCGCCACGAACTGTATTGCGTGGACGCGCGGACACCTTGTTATTCAAGACATCGACAAGCTGCATGAGATCAGCAAATTCATGCCAGAGATCGAAACGGCGCGGCCGTTTCTGTAGAGGCTGATGGTTTGAAATCCAAGCAAATTCGACATCATTCGAGAGTGTCAGTCAGTGTCTTGGCCAAGGAATTTGAGAAGGCGCGGGCCACCCGAGCGCGGCAACCATATGCGAACCGGCTCGAAGCTTGCGCGGCACAACCCAGACCTTTCAAGTACCTCGCAGGACGCGGAGAAAGCGGCTGCCGGCCGCCTGATCAGTCGAGCGTTTCATCACGTCCAATGACGCCGGACAGCGGTACTTCGAAGAAGTAGCGCAACCCTTCGGGATTGAACTCGACTTGGGGGGAGCGCGGAGCACCATGAGACAGCGACTGGCGCAACAGCGATTGGCCGAAGCCTCGCCGCGTCGGCTCGGCAACCTCGGGTCCGCCGGTTTCCTTCCAGGAAAACACCAGCATGGCCGCGACATCGTCCATTTCGGTGCGCCACGTTATGTCCACGTGGCCCGAAGATACAGACAGCGCTCCATACTTCGAGGCATTGGTCGCGAGTTCATGAATAATCAAAACGAAAGTCTGCGCACTGCCGGCATTCAACGAAATATGCGGACCGCCGAAGCTGACCTGCCCACCGAATGCCTGAAGCTCTTCTTCGACCAATTCGTGAATTTTTACGCCGCGCCATGAGCTGTCCACGAGGTGCGTGTGTGCCCGCGCCAAGGCGTGCAACCGGCGTGAGAAAATTTCGCGCGCCTCCTCGAGGGGCCGGCCGTCCACCAAGCTGCGGCTGGAGATCGACTGAACCACTGCGAGCAGGTTCTTGACCCGATGCGTCAGCTCGCGCGTGAGAAGCGACATCCGCTCATTCGACTGTTTGGTCTCGCTATGGCGTTTGGCGGATGAAGCCAAAAGGGCCGCCATCATGACGCTCAACAGCAGACCGCCGGCCAGCGTCAGCCAGGAGAGGGTCGTGTCGATGTTATTTTCAAACTCTGGCGTGGAGACGAGCTTGATATCCCAAATGGCACCGTGAATGTCGACTTCTTGTGAAGCTCTAAAGGTCGCGGAATGAACCAAGTTGTCCGGCGCATTTGCAGCACTCGAAAAAATACGTTGCTTGGTTCCATTTCTGTCAGGAGTGGTAATCGAGATTTGGGCGAACCGCCTCAGCTTGGTTTTGTCACGCTCCAACAGCGCAATGACGAGATTGCCAATTCTGAAAGGGCTGTAGACAAACCCCCGTATCGCAGAACTCCGCTCCTCGATGGTGTCAGGAGTTGCCTGGGTTTTGTAGATCGGCAAGTAGAGCAGGAATCCCGCCTGGACGTCCGTGTCTGTTTCCTGGACCAGCTCCACCGGGCCAGAGGCTGCCGGCTCTCCGGTAACTCTCGCCCGTTCCATCGCTGCACGACGCACAGGTTCTTGGAACATATCAAAACCGAAGGCGCGCTTGTTGCGCCAGTCAAACGGCTCAAGGAAAACGATTGCCGAATAAATTTCGCGTTCGCCGACCGGTTTGACTTGGAAATCAGGGAAGCCTTCGCGACGCATGTCCTCCTCAAGCCCGGCCAATTCGCTGGGATCAACCATGATGGAGAAGCCGACGCCTTGAAGTCCGGGAAAGCGCTTTTCAACTCCAATCGACTGCAGATAATCGCGAAATTCCGAACGAGTTGTCGAGGGGCGCGTATTGAGCAGGGCTGCACCGCCGCGCAATACCTCGACATTGGCTCTGATCGATTTTTCGAGCTCGGAAATGAACGAGGTCTGGAGTTCGGAGAATTGCTGAGCCGCGTTAATTTGAACGCCAGCCGAGACAATCCGCCATGCAAACAGCGTTGCCACCACTGCGGTCAATAGGGCGATCCACGTGACGCGATAGGTGGGATCGAGCAGGCGTCCTATTACTGTTGGCAACAGTCTTTGACTCCGGGAAGAACACACGATGGCATAGCAGACAAACTAAGAGCCGGCCGCGCCTTTGTCGTTGCGCAAACGATGTAGTCGGAAGTTCTTACCGATAGTTTCACCGGCGTGTAAACGTCAATTGACATATTACCCTAAGTCAGATTCGGCCGAACGGCGGGCTGTCTCGCTCGCATGGCTGCAGCCCGCGCTGCCTAAGGGCTTTCACGCTCGCCATCCCTGCATTCCCAAAATTGTAATTGTTCCCTGTGCGGGCGTTTTGCGAGCGACGAGCTGAAACTCACAAGAATTGAACAAATCGGCTCCGGCAAACGTTTCAAGAGCAGGGTGCGCCAGCGCTCGAAAGGTCTTCGCGCGCCCGATTGATTTATTGTCAGACGCCACCTGAAAATGGAGGAATGCCATGACCCGAACGATGACATCTACACTTTGGCTTGGCCTGGCTCTAACGTTTACGGTATCGCATGCGCCGCCTGCGGCCGCTGCAGTGAATGCCGGTACGCTGACATGCACGTTGTCACCATCACTTGTCGAACCGACCGGGCCCTCCAAGGCAAGCGTTTCGTGCTCCTTCAAACCCTTAATTGGCACAAATGCGCGCTTCGAAGGCGTGATAGAGCGGTTTGGCGTAACGGAGCAGCGGGGTGCGCAAATCGTGCTTGTCTGGTCGGTCTTAGCGCCTGGCGCCGAAGTCGCGATCGACCACCTCGAAGGCAAGTATTACGGCACGGTTGCGACGCCAGCGGATGGGTCAGCACCTGGCTCAACTGGATCGGCTGAGCCCGCTCTCGTCGGTGGCCACGACAAGTCCATTCAACTCCGCCCCCTCACACCCGAACCGAGCGTCGCACCTGGGAGCGGTGTATCTATACTCGAAATCAAAGTTGCAAAAATTCGGACTTAGATCTTTGCCCGCCGGATAGACGGCTTTTGGTTGATCGCCTGCTGGAGAAAATTATCTACGAAATTCTGGAACTTCTTCAAGCGCCACCCGTTTCCTATCGAGACGCTTGAGGGCTCCAACATCGTGAGAGCGCCAACATAGAGGAGATAATTATGCTTGGATGGGCCATTACATTTCTCGTTGTCGCACTGATCGCGGCAGTTCTAGGTTTTGGTGGTATCGCGGCAGTTTCCGTTGAACTTGCTCAGCTTGTTTTCTGGGTGTTCATCGTGCTGTTTGTCGCATCGTTGATTTACAGCATGGTGACAGGGCGACGCCCCCCGGCGGCCTGAGTTCGAGCCGCATATGATCGGCGACAATTGACGAAAGCCCCGGCAGACAGCTGGGGCTTTTCTTTTTTCAATGGCCTGCGGACACTGTTTTGCGCGCGGCACAACCGGTGCGGACTTGAGAAGTTTTTGGCGCCGGCGCGTACTTGGAGCCCCAATACCTACTAATAGCGAGTGGGCGAGCGACGAGGCGTCCGAGCCGCCGAGTCGCCAAATTGTTCGCCGCTGAAGTCGTCGCCGGATGTCACGTCGAGCAGCTCGGCAAGGCGATGGCGTGCCCGGTTGACGCGGCTCTTGATCGTTCCAATGGCGCAGCTCGAAATTGCTGCAGCTTCTTCATAACTGAAGCCTTCCGCTGCCACGAGAAGAATGGCTTCGCGCTGTTCAGCGGGGAGCTGCGAAAGTGCGACCGACAGATCTTGAACGTCAACATGACCTTGCTGGGATGGCTGCACGGCAAGGCGGCTGGAATATTCACCATCGCCATCTGATACTTCGCGCTTGGTCTTGCGGAATTCAGAGTAGAAGGTGTTACGCA
>CAYGRH010000193.1:0-4038 GCA_964352165.1 uncultured Hyphomicrobiaceae bacterium
GGCAATGCCCTATAATTCGGCAAATTGATAAAACAAAGAGCGCAACCGCTGGGCGACCGGGCCGGGCCGACCGTCGCCGATCGGGCGGTCATCTATTCTGACGACGGGCATGACGACGTTGCTGGCCGACGTCACAAACGCTTCGCGCGCGCCATAGGCTTCTTCCCGGCTGAAGGCACGTTCTACGAATTCCAATTGCTCGCCGCGAATAGCGTCCATCGCCGTGGCCCGCGTTACGCCCGGCAAGAGCTTGGGGCCGAGGTTGCGGGTTACAAGATGACCGTCTTGATCGACGATCCAGGCGTTTGTTGACCCACCTTCGGTGATGTATCCATCTGCATCGATAAACCAGGCTTCCATCGCACCGGCTGCGCGTGCCTGGTCCTTGGCGAGGCAGGCCGGCAGCAGCATCACAGTCTTGATGTCACAACGGCCCCAACGGATGTCTGGCACCGTAACGACGGTAATGCCGTTGACGGCGATGGCGTCATTGGCCCCAGCGCGCCTGGCGCGAGCGATAACCACGAGAGACGGCGGGGTGAGGTCGGGATTGGGGAAAGCGAAATCGCGGGGAGCTGCTCCGCGCGTGACCTGCAGGTAGACGGCTCCCGTGTGGACGCGGTTGCGGCGAATGGTTTGGGCGATGACGTGGCGCAACGCGCGTTCGCTCATTGGGGCGGGTATGGCGAGTTCGCTGAGTGAGTGCCACAGCCGGTTGATGTGACGGGTTGCATCAACGAGTCGGGCTGACCGGATCTCCATGACCTCATAGACGGCGTCGGCAAACTGGAAGCCGCGGTCTTCGACGTGGATGTTGGCTTCGTGGTACGGCGCATATCGACCGTTCACATAAACGATGCGTCCCATCTGCGTGATGCCCTCTTGCGGCTGTTGGTTTTACCAGTGATGCGAAATCAGAAGTAGTCGACGCTAACGCGGAATAGTTGTTCGACCTCGCGTACATAGTCTGCCCGGGCAAAAAGTACGACCCGGTCCTTGGCTTCGAGTTCGGTTGCGCCCGTCGGGATGATGATCTTGCCATCGCGCAGGATTGGACCGAAGCGGACACCTTCCGACAAACCCAGTTCGCGCAGCGGTTTTTCCAGAATGGCTGCGGTTTCGAGAACGTCTGCCTCGATGACTTCACCGGCTCCGTTGTGGATCGAGTGAACACCGCGGATGCGTCCGCGACGGACGTGCTGGAGGACGCGGCTGACGGTAATTGCTCGCGGATTAACCTGGGCGTCGATACCCAGCGAGCGGATCATGCCGGAGTAGTTTGCCGAGTTGATCAGCGACAACGCCGAGCGGCAGCCGAGCTGTTTTGCCAGCGCGGATGTCAGCAGGTTGACCTGATCGTCGTTGGTCAGCGCGACAAGGGTGTCGGCTGCTGAAATATCGGCTTCGTTGAGCACGTCTTCGGTCAACGAGGAGCCGTGCAGAACAATCGTACGGTCGAGCGTCTCGGCGATGTCGACGGCGCGTTTGCGAGACTGCTCAATTATCTTCACGCGGACGTTGGGTTCGCGGGCTTCCAGCATGCGGGCGACGTACAGGCCGATGTTGCCGCCGCCGGCGATGACCACGCGGCGCGCCTGGGTTTCCTCGTGACCAAAGATCTGAAGTGTGCGGTTCACCTGATTGGCCGCGGTGATGACGTAGGCGTCGTCGTCAACCTTGAATTCGTCGTTGCTGTGAGGAATGAACAACTGGCCATCGCGCACGATGGCGACAGCGATGGCCGGAAGGTCGGGGAACAATTCACTCAACTGTGAAAACGGAGTGTCGACCACCGGGCAATCGGGCTCGCAGGTGATGCCAAGGACCGAGATGCGGCCGTCGGCGAAAGCGACGGTGTCAAACGTGCCTGGCAATTGCAGGCGGCGCAGCACCATGTCGCCAACCTCGACCTCCGGCGAAATGATGTGGTCGATCGCCATGTTATCGCGCGCGTAGAGTTTCGCCCATTGCGGCTCCAGGTAGGTCTGGGCGCGGATGCGTGCGATTTTGGTCGGAATTTCGAACAACGTGTGGGCGACCTGGCAGGCGACCATATTGACTTCGTCGTGCAGGGTGACGGCGATCAGCATCTCGGCGTTGTCGGCGCCTGCCCGTTTCAAGATATCGGGGTGGGCCGCGTTGCCTTCGATAGCGCGCACTTCGAGCACGTCGTTTGCACGCTGCACCAGTTCGGCGCTCGCATCGATGATCGAAACGTCGTTGCCTTCAGCAGAAAGACGTTCGGCGATGCCTGTTCCGACCTGACCGGCTCCGCAAATGATGACCTTCATGGCGTCCGCCTATGGACCGGGTGCCAAACGTGTGGCCCCCATGACGTCCGGGTTTGATTGTTGAGGCCTGCCCGGTGCCTTTCTGGCGCGGTGGCCGGTGTCTTGGGGCAGTGACTTGCGACTGAATGGCGATCGTTTCAAGTGGCCGCAGACCTCAATAGCGCTGGCTTGCGAACTTCAACAACACCTTGGCGGGGGATGGTTACCTTATGATTTACCGCCGTCGGCGTTGCGCTGGTCAGACGAGACACCCAGCGCACGCAGCTTGCGGTGCAGGGCTGATCTTTCCATGCCGACGAATTCGGCCGTTCTGGAGATATTGCCGCCGAACCGGTTGATCTGCGCCAGGAGGTATTCGCGCTCGAATATCTCGCGGGCTTCGCGCAATGGAAGCGACATCAGATGTTCTGCGCCGCCGTTCACGGGGAGCGGCACGTTGGAGCCGATTTCCTCGGGAAGCATATCCGCGGTGATGACGGCATTGGAGTCGCCACCAGCAAGAATGAGCAGCCGTTCGATGTTGTTGCGCAGTTCGCGAACGTTGCCGGGCCAGTCATGCGCCTGCAGGACGGCTATCGCGTCTTCGCCGATCGAACGTGGGGCAAGACCTGACGCGTGGGACAACTGTTCGATGAAGAACGTTATGAGGTCGGGGATGTCGTCGCGGCGTTCGGCCAGGCCTGGAACGCGAAGCGGGACGACGTTGAGGCGGTGGTAGAGATCCTCGCGGAAGCGGCCTTCGGCCATGTCGCGCTCGAGGTCGCGGCTGGTCGACGAAATTATGCGGACGTCGACTGCGACCTTCTGCGTGCCGCCGATGCGCTGGAACTTCTGTTCGACGAGGACGCGCAGCACCTTGCCCTGCGTCTCAAGTGGCATGTCGGCGATTTCGTCGATGTAAAGTGTTCCGCTGTGGGCTTCTTCAAGCGCGCCCACCTTTCGCGGCCCGCCGGCGCGGTCTTCGGTGCCGAACATTTCCTCTTCGACCCGGTCGGGCGCCATGGCGGCGGCATTGAGGACAACAAAGGGTCCGTCGGCGCGGTGCGACTTCATGTGAATGACGCGGGCTGCGAGTTCCTTGCCGCTGCCGGAAGAACCGCGGATAAGGATGCGCGAGTTGGTTGGCGCGACGCGATCGAGCTGACCGCGAAGCTGGTTGATGGCGACCGACTTGCCGATCATGTCGGCTGAGACGGTTGAGCGCTCGCGCAGTTCCTTGACTTCGCGCTTGAGCTGATAGGCCTCCAGCGCACGCAAGGTCACAAGGATAAGGCGGTCGGCCTTGAACGGCTTTTCAATGTAATCGTAGGCGCCCCGCTTGATGGCCTGAACGGCTGTTTCAATGTTGCCGTGACCGGAGATGATCACCACGGGCAACTCCGGGTAGGTCCGCTTGATAACGGAGAGGACTTCCAGTCCGTCGAGCCGGCTGCCTTGCAGCCAGATGTCGAGGATGACGAGTTGGGGTTTGCGCTGTTCGATCGATTGCAGGGCTTCGTCGCTGTCGCGGGCGAGCCGGGTTGCATGACCTTCGTCTTCGAGGATGCCGGAAACGAGATCGCGAATGTCGGCCTCGTCGTCAACGATCAGGATATCTGCTGCCATCGTGGGCTCCCTGGCGTGGTGCACTTTTGTGAATTGTTCAAGTCGGCTTGTTGTTATTCGGCGGCCGCTTTTTCGTCGCGAATTGATGACGGTGGCGAAGCACCTGAAGGCTCAGGTGCTGGCGTTGGGTCGTGGGTTGGAT
>CAYGRH010000193.1:4138-6464 GCA_964352165.1 uncultured Hyphomicrobiaceae bacterium
TCGTGGGTTGGATTGCGGGCTGGATCGTGGCTTGGACCATGATCGGCCTTCAATGGAAGTGATATGCGCACGCATGCACCGCTGAGGAGGGGATCGGCATTGCCGGGCGCATCCTCCAGCATGAGCGTGCCGCCGTGTTGTTCTGTGATCTTCTGTACCATGGCAAGGCCAAGTCCGGTGCCTTTGTTTCCCTTGGTCGTGACGTAGGGTTCGAGAAGGCGGGCGCGCTGCTGTTTGGGCAGGCCAAGACCGTTATCGATGACCTCGATGCGGATGCAGTCGGCCTCACGGCTGAGGCGGGTTATGACGCGGCCTTCCCAGCCTTCCGGCTTGTCGCCCTGCTCGGCTGCAGTCTCGACGGATTCTGTCGCATTCTTCACGAGGTTGGTGATGGCCTGATTGATGAGGCGATTGTCGACGGCGCTGATGAGTGGCTCTGAGGGAATGTCGAGTTGGTAGGCCACCTTCGTATGCGCTTCGCGGAAAAGAATGACCGGCTCCTGCACGGCCTGGCGCAGATCATGGTCCACCATGTCCGGCTGCGGCATGCGGGCGAAAGCGGCAAATTCATCGACCATGCCTTTGATATGGCCAGCCTGACGCTCAATCGTCTCGGTGAGCTTGTCAAAGGTTTCGCGGTCTTCGGTAATGACCTTGCCGTACTTGCGGCGGATGCGTTCGGCGGACAACTGGATTGGCGTCAGCGGGTTCTTGATTTCATGGGCGATGCGCTGGGCGACATCGGCCCATGCACTGGTTCGTTGAGCGGAAACCAGTTCGGTGATGTCGTCGAATGTCAGAACCGAGCCAACGTCCCCCTCGCCTGCCCGTTCGAGCGTGACGCGCACTGCGAACGTGCGTTCCACTCCGTTGACGGCCAGTGTGACCTGTTCCTGCTGGCGCTGTTTGAGGCCGGGTTCACTTGCCTTCGCATAAGCGGTCGCGAATTCGGGAATGGCTTCGCTCAGCGCCTTGCCGACGAGATCTTGTTCGGTGGCGTCGAGAAGGACGGTCGCACTGCGCGAGACAAGCGTAATGCAGTCGTGGCTATCCAGGCCGATCACGCCGGCCGATACGCCTGACAGTACGGCCTCGATGAACCGGCGGCGCTCGGTGAGTTGTTCGTTCGTTGAGACCAGCGTGTCGCGCTGATTTCGCAATTCATATGTCATCGTGTTGAAGGTCTGCGACAGGCGGCGAAGATCGCCCTCGCCACGCTTTTCGGGCACCTGGACCAGAAGGTTGCCTGTCGAGACTTCCTGCGCTGCCCCGATCAGACGGCGGATGGGGGCGACGAAGCGACCGGCAAACCACATGCCCGTCCAGATGGCGGCCAACAGTGCCGTCATCGAGATCGTCAGATACATCAGGCCGTGGGCCCATTTCAGACCGCCGCGGGCGCGGCGGAGGGCGGTGTATTCGGCCGCGTTCTGTTCGGTCTGCTGGAGATAACGCAACACGCTGGGGCTGACCCTGCGGCTGACGTAGAGATAGCGATCGGTCATGCTTTCCAGCTTCGAGATCGCCGAAATGCGGTTGTCCTTCATCGACACCGATAGCGGGATCTGACCATCGCGCGCTTCGGCTATCGCGGCCGGGGTGGGCTTGGTGAAGGGAAGCTTGTCATCCTCGATGGCTCGAATTTCCGGTTTGCCCAATCCATCGATGATGTAGGCGGCGGGGAGGTCGCGAAGGCCCGCCTGAGATATTACCAGTTGTCGGAATTCGCGCGGACGCTCTGCCACGAGGGCTGCGGCTGAATCGAGGTCCCGGGCCATGTTGACGACGTCGGTGCGGATAACTTTGCCGTGCTCGTCGACGTAGGTGCGCGCAACGTCCACGGACTTCTCGATGATGTCGCGGACGCGGCCTGAAAACCAGTTGTCGAGGGAGCGTGAAAAACTGACGGTTGCGCCAATGGCCAGCAGCATGGCGGGCAGCGCTGCGATGATCGAAAACAAGGCGACGATGCGGATGTGAAGTCTGGCGCCTGCGATTTTATCGCGCCATGCGCGGACCAATCCGGCGACCTGGATCGAGACGATCGCGACAACGGCCAGAATGAGGATGACGTTGACGAACAGCGCAATGAGCACGACCTCGTTGCGCGGAACGATGGGGGTCAGACCGGTGAGGATCAGGAACGTCAGCAGCGCTGAGACGAGAGAGGCGACGACGGTTGCCAGGCCGATGCGGAACATGCGTTCGCTGGGATCGAGAAACGGCGATCCTTCATCGGCAAATGAATTCGATGCGCCGGAACTTGTCATGCTGGAACCTGAACGCGGGTCGGGGACTATCAACAAAACTCTCCAGTCGTCGGCGC
>CAYGRH010000194.1:0-6461 GCA_964352165.1 uncultured Hyphomicrobiaceae bacterium
GCCGACGATGATGTCTGTCGAAAGCGCAATATCGGGCCGGGCGCGACGGATCTTTTCGACCAGACGCCGGTAATCGTCCGCAGTGTGCTTACGGTTCATGGCCGCCAGGATGCGGTCTGCGCCGGCCTGGAAGGGCAAATGCAGGTAGGGCATCAGCTTTTCTTCGTCGCGGTGGGCGGCAATCAGGTCATAGCCCATATCGCGGGGATGGCTGGTCGTGTACCGCAAGCGCTCGATGCCTTCGACTTCGGCGAGCGAGCGGATCAGCTTGGCGAGCGTCCATTCGGAGCCGTCGGGGCCCAAGCCGTGGTAGGCGTTGACGTTCTGCCCGAGAAGCGTGAGTTCGCGGACGCCGCGATCGACCAATGCGCGAGCTTCTTCGAGAAGCTGGTCAATCGAGCGCGAATACTCCATGCCGCGCGTATAAGGCACGACGCAGAATGTACAGAACTTGTCGCAACCTTCCTGCACGGTAAGGAATGCAGAGGCCGAACCGGGACGTACGATTCTTGCGGGGGCCGGTTGGCCTTCGTGGGTGCCTGCTGCAGGGCCTGGCTGAGTGCCTGAGCCCTTGCGCTTCGGCAATTGGGCGAATTTGTCTTCTTCAGGAAACGAAGTCTCGACCAACCGGCGCGACTCGCTGGCGGAACGAAACAGCAGTTCCGGTAGGCGATGATAGCTCTGCGGGCCGACAACCAGGTCGACGACGGGCGCGCGCGTTGAAATTTCCTTGCCTTCAGCCTGGGCAACGCAGCCTGCAACCGTGACCAGGGTCTGCTTGCCGTCCTTGCGGCGCTCTTCCTTGACCTGACGGATGCGACCGAGGTCGGAGTAGACCTTTTCGGCGGCCTTTTCACGAATGTGACACGTGTTCAGGATGACGACGTCGGCGTCTTCGACGACGTCAGTCTCAGAGTAGCCGTACGGTTCCAGGGCTTCGGCCATGCGTTCGGAGTCGTACACATTCATCTGACAACCGAACGTCTTGACGAAAACCTTCTTGGTTCCCGGCATAGCGCCGTCTCCATTCAACTCAGCAAACGAATCTTTGAGTTTAGACACTTGGGCTTCCGTTTCGGTTAATGCACGGACCGCTGGACGTTCCCGCGTTCGCGCGCGCCGGTGAAGTTGTACAATCGTCGCAATCTCAATTTGTGCGATGCAATATGTTCTGGGCGCGACTGTCAAACGCCAAGTGAATTTCGGTTAAGGATTCACACCCAGCGCCTTGGCTTTGCGCCGTTTTCACCGGCTTTTTGCAGTGCATTCAAATCTGGAGAAAGTGTCTTTTTCTCTTGTGGCCCCAAGATCGCAGGTGGCGCGGGGATCGCATCGGGACGCGAGCGCATCAGGCGGACAAATTCTGTGCGAAGACTTTTTTCAGCATGGGTGGCGAGTTCCTTGCGGTCTTTGAAGGTGTCCAGAGGGACCGGTCCGCTGATGCGGATCTCGACGTCCAGCGGGCCTGCCTTCAGGAGCTGCCAAGCGTGACCGAGCATCTCCATGTCGCCGTACCAGCCGACAACCGGGCGGTCGGCGCGGCCCAGCGGCACGCCGTGAAGATGCGTGTAGGCAACCGTCAATGTCTGGACGAGGACTTTGGGTGGGGCGTCCCTGCCCGCCAGAGCGGCGCGCGTTGGCTTGGCTGCCGCAAACAGCGAGGAGCGGAACGGCAGGATGCGGTTTCCGTCGCTGGATGTTCCTTCGGCGAACAACACAAGCGTATCGCCCGAGGCCAGCCGCTCGATCAATTCGTTGGCTGTGGCGCCAACGGCCGTGCGGCGTTCGCGATCGACAAAGACGGTTCGTTGCAAGCGGGCAAGAGCGCTGACACCCGGCCAGCCGCCGACTTCCTTTTTCGCGATGAACGACACGGGTGCCACCGCGGATATCACCGGGATATCAAGCCAGGACGTATGATTTGAGACGAGCAGGACCGGTGCGGACTGATCGACGCTGCCGGTAATGTTCAGTTTTACGCCCAACAGCCGGCAGACCTGGCGGTGATACCAATTGGGGAACCGGCGTGCGGATGGCGTGTGGACGCGCTTCAGCACGGCCTGGACCGGCATCAACGGCAAGGTCAGTAGCGCGAAGCCCGCTAGGACAGCGCCTGCACGCAATGCGCTCATCGCTAGGATCAATCTCCTCAGATGGGTTGGCCCAGGTGGCGTGCTGCCTGCCTTTGGACCGCCGCCCGGCTGGTGTTTCGCGGCGGGAGCTCAATGAAAGCGCGAAGGCTCGCTCGCCCCATCTTTACCGATTGCGGGGGCGGGCAGGCAACTGGTCATAGATCGCGTGAAAGCACCAGTGCATCGACAGGCGAAGTTCCAGCTCTTTCATAATAGGCTGGACGCCTGCCCACCTGCTTGAAGCCTTCGCTTTCATATAGCGCGATAGCTGCGGGATTGTCGGCAGCCACTTCGAGAAACAACCGCTCTGCGCCGGCGTTGGCTAGAGCGGTCGAAAGTCCCTTTACGAGACGGCGGCCCAAACCGCTTTTCTGAAACGGCGGCAGCACGCCGATTGTCAGGATCTCTGCTTCGTCGGCGGCAAGTTGGCCCATTGCGAATCCGGCAGGCTCGGGCTCGGCGTCAAGGCTTGGCCGAACCTTGCAGATCAACGCGGTCGAGCCCGGGTGTTCAAGCAATGACAGCATCGCTTCGGACTTCCACGACGGATCAAAGAGCACATCGTGCATGGCCGCCAGCTCTTCGGCTCCGTCGGCTTCGATCCAAAGCAGTGAGACGAAACGTGGATCGATGGGTCCGCCGTTCGGAGCTGTCATGCGCGCCACCTCACTGTTTTACTTTGCGTCATCGGGCGTTTCGGCTCCGCTTGAGCGCCGCTATCCGTCCGCTATCCGGGTTGGCGGGCGATCAACGCGGCACCGGGCGGCTTGGCATCTGCCGGCCGCAGGTAAAGCGGCGCTGGCGCGTTGGAAAGCTGGGGTGGCGCATGGGCGACAAGCGTCAGCATGACGGATGCGTCCGGCTCGCGCGCGTCAAGGCCAATGGCGTTGGCTTCATCCACCGAGATAAGCTCACAATCAGGGGTTCGCGCGGATGCCGCAGCAGCTTGCAGGACAGCTTCGGCCCCGCTGCCGATGACGAATAGCCTGCGTTCAGGACATAGCGCAGCTGCGCGTTCGGCTGACAGAACGAGCGGTTCGCTTAACGCTTCGCCATCGCCAGTCACAACTTGGCAGTAAAGCTCGTCGCGACGCGCATCGCGCGCCACCAGCACTGCGTCATGTGGGTTCGCGCATTCCGGCAATGCGCGTGCGGCGGTTACGCCGATCAATTGCAGCGAAGAAAACGAGACGATGCGCGCATGCGTGGCCAGCGCCAACGCGCGGCCAGCGGCGACGCAGATGCGCGTACCGGTGAACGTGCCTGGCCCATTCGTTATCGCGATGGTGTCGATGGTGTCGAACGCGAAGCCGCTTTGCTGCATGACCCGATCGATCATCGGCATCAGCGCCTCGGCGTGACCGGTTTTCATCAAGATCCGCTCAGCACTGACACAGCGGCTTTCGCCGGGCGAGGCGGAGCCAAAAGCCACGGAGCAGGCGTCAAAGCAGGTGTCGAATGCCAGTACGTTCATGGTGTTTGACGCTACACGGTACGCACAGGGAATTCACCAGCGTTGAGGGCTTGGAACGCCTGAAAAGACCGGCGATAGGGGGCGGTCAGACGATCTGAGCCATCTCATTGAAATCAAAGCGCGGCGAGCGCTCAAGCAGCTTCGAAGCGTCGCCGTATCCCAGATTGCAAAGGAAATTGGCGCGATAGGTGGTGCCGGAAAGAAACGCTTTTTCGACCCCTTCGGCATCGAAACCCGACATCGGCCCACAGTCGAGGCCGAGCGAACGCGCCGCCAGAATAAAGTAGGCCCCCTGCAATGTGGAATTGCGGAACGCTGTCTCCTGGATTTTGTCGGGCTTGCCGGTGAACCAGCTTTTCGCATCGGTGTGGGGGAACAGTTTGGGTAGCTTTTCGTAGAATTCCATGTCGCTCGCGATTATCGCGCAGACCGGGGCCTGCATGGTCTTTTCGGCATTGTTGCCGGACAGGTGCGGCTTGAGCTTGTCCTTGGCTTCCTTCGATTTCACGAAGACGATCCGCGCTGGCGAGCAGTTGGCGCTCGTGGGGCCCATCTTCATGATGTCGATGAGGCGTGCGAGCATATCATCGGGCACGCCTCGATCCAGCCAGGCGTTGTGGGTGCGGGCTTTGAGGAAGAGTTGATCAAGAGCGTTTTGGTCCAAGGGTTGGTCCATTGGGACTGTCCTTTCTTTTCAAGCTCAGCTCGTGTCGGAGTGAAGGAAAGAAAAACCCCGCCGGTCGGGGCGGGGTTCCATCGATGTTCGCGCTCATGGGCAGAAGACGCTTTGCTGAGGAGACGGTCTTCGCGGGCCGCCCAATCAGGCTGCCTGGACTTCCTTTACTTCCGGACAGAAGTGGCGAAGCAGATTCTCGATGCCATGCCGAAGAGTTGCGGTTGAAGACGGGCAACCCGAGCAGGCCCCGCGCATCTGCAGGTAGACGATGCCGTCATGGAAGGACGAAAAGGTGATATCGCCCCCGTCTTGTGCAACGGCAGGGCGAACGCGAGTTTCAAGCAATTCCTTGATCGTCTTGACGACTTCCTCATGCTCGGGGTCGTAGCTACCGACGGAAACGTCGTTGGCGCCACCGGCTTCGACGACCGGCGCACCCGACATGTAGTGCTCCATGATCACGCCGAGGATCATTGGCTTCAAGTGCAGCCACTCGCCATCCTTCTTGGTCACGGAGATGAAGTCCGAGCCAAGGAACACGCCGCTGACGCCGTTGATGTCAAACAGCCGGCTGGCGAGAGGGGAGGCTCCGGCTTCGTCGGGAGCGCGGAATTCGGCTGTCCCGTCGTTCAGCACCTGTTTGCCAGGGATGAACTTTAACGTGGCCGGGTTCGGGGTGGCTTCTGTTTGGATAAACATCGACCGTAATCTCCTTCATGCGGGTCGCGCACCGTTTCGACAGAAGCGGGCCGCGAGTAAATCCACTAACAGGCTTTGCTGGCTCGGCTTTGGCCGCTCCGGGCCTGATGGAGCCCCGGATATCGAGGGCATCGAGGCTGTAGAGCTGGCTGTCTTGCGCCGGGAAAGCTGAGCCTACGACGGCCCGCCCAAGCAGATTTAGAATTATTCTAGGATGGGAATTTAGGTGACCGGCACGGAAAAGTCGAGGGCCGCAGTAGCGATTTTGGCGTTACTGAGCAAGTTTTCGCATTGGCCCGTTTGGTACAGCCCTATGCAAGAGCGGCCAAGCGCGATCCCGCAGCCTCCATTCGGTAGTTTGGAGGGTTGTCAGGGTATTTTCCTGTATCGTTTCCTGGGCGCTATTTGAACCGTCGCGTCAGGCGAGGGAGGAGATTTCCTCGGGCGTAAGCTGACCCGGCACAATTGTGATCGGGATGGCAAACGACCCCGCCTGTGTGCCAGCCGTCAGCCAAGAGACGAGCGGGCCAGGTCCTTTGCTGTCGGCCGCAGCACCGAGCACAAGGATGGCGATATCCTGATCTTCGTCGATTAATTCGATAATTTCATTCGCCGTGGTGCCTTCGCGCACGACCTCTTCGCTCTCGACCTGCTCGAATCCGGCCTGGTTGAGCTTGCGACGCAGCAGGCGGAACAGTGCTTTGGCCTTCGCCGTCTCCTCTTCCAGTTGGATCTGGCGGACGCCCATCCAATGCTGGAAATCCTGAGGCTCGATCACGTAGAGCATCACCAGTGAACCGCCGGAGTGGGCGACGCGGTTGGCTGCATAAAAAAGAGCGGCGTTGACCTCTTCCGTATCGTCGATGACGAGAAGGAACTTGCGATGGTGACCGGCTTCGAATGAGCGACGTTTTTTCATGTTTTTTTATGCTGCCATCGCCCCGACGGGGCGGCAATCCTTTGGTTGGACCGAGTAATGCCAAGAGCGAGAGCTGGCCGGTGCGTTTTCCTGGTATCGCTATATCGCTCAGATCTTCAGAAGGTCTCGTTTCAGATAGGTGCTGATCCCTACCGCACGAACCCGACGATCTGTTTTACATCGTCGAGAACGGGAGCTGCAATTTTACACGCTCTTTCTGCACCGTCAGCCAGAATACGATCGATTTCAGCTTCATCACGCATGATGCGCTCTATTTCGCCGGCCACTTTCCCAAGACGCTCCACGCAAACTTCGGCAAGCGCCTGCTTGAAACCTGAGAATTGTGCGCCGCCATATTCGCGCAACACCGCTTCAGGCGTGGCGTCAGCGAGAGCGGAATAAATCCCGACCAGGTTTTGCGCCTCCGGCCGGCCTTCAAGTCCGGCTGGTTCGCTCGGCAGCGGCTCGGGATCTGTTTTTGCTTTCTTGATCTTCTTGGCGATCGTGTCGGTATCGTCGGTCAAATTGATGCGAGACAGATCGGATGGATCGGACTTCGAC
>CAYGRH010000195.1:0-6453 GCA_964352165.1 uncultured Hyphomicrobiaceae bacterium
CTGGTCGCGCTCCGATGGGGCGGCGCTCGCGCCGGGTCGCTTTGCTCCCGGGCCCTTCGGGCCATTTGTGGAGTTCAAACAATCTCCGTCTGCCCGCGACATTATTGATCTCACGCGCTGGTCGCGCTCCGATGGGGCGGCGCTCGCGCCGGGTCGCTTTGCTCCCGGGCCCGGCGGCGATGGGGGTGGGTCGCGAAGCTCCTCGGTTCAGTTTCTGGACATGATGTCCTCGCGCGCTGGCCGCGCTCGGGACGGGGCGGTGGAAATATAACACCGCACTTATTGCGTTATCCGCCCTCCCAATTAGCCAACTGCACCCAAGCTTGCGACGATTAGGTTATCGAGCGATCGCAAAAGCGCCCGGCAGTTCCAATTGCCTGGGTGCTTTGCGGTCGTTGGTGCACCTTCTGCCTGCGCCCGCCGGCTTTCAAAGTTCCAGTGGCAGGTTGCGGGTCTCCCTGAATTAGTTCTTTGCCGTTACCCCACCTCGGCGTCTCAGCCCTTAGCGCAAAGGCGTGCTCTCACGATGGACCGTCAGATTTTTCGAAAGTTGAATGGCCGCCTGCCACTTGGCAGAACGGCACGAGCGGCTTTGTCCAAAGATCGGGCGGTCGGGGCCTTCCTGGCGTGGGCCTGGGACCGGCGATGGCTATGGATTGCACTTTTCGTCGGCGGCGTGATGCTGATGCTTCCCGAGCCTGAAGGTTTGACGCGGGCCGGCATGATCGTTTTGACAATCTCGGTCGTGGCCACGATCCTTTTCGTGACTGAGCCGATCCCGCTGCCTACCGTCGCGCTGATGATCATCATCGCGCAGGTCTTGATTCTGGGACTTGAGTCCAGCGATGTCGCCCGCTCGTTAATGAGCGATTCTGTACTGTTCATCATGGGCTCGCTGATGCTGGCCGTGGCCGTCGTCAAGCAGAAGCTCGACAAGCGGATCGCCTATTGGATCGTGCGCATGACGGGAACGCGCACCGCAAATATTTGCGTCGGCATCTCGCTCGTCTCCGGCCTAATGGCGTCGGTTATCGGTGAACATACGGTGGCGGCCATGATGCTGCCGGTTGCCATCACGCTCATTACCTTGACGTCAGATGATTCAAAGAAGGTTCGCGCGCTAGCCGCCGTTCTGTTGTTTTCGATTTCGTACGGCTGTTCGGTGGCCGGTATCGGCACACCATCGGGCGGCGCACGCAACGCTATTATGGTCGGGTACTGGAAGGAATTTTTTTATGATCCGACCAACCCGGAAACGCGCAAGTTCCTTGTCGACTACCTGACGTGGATGATGTTTGCCTATCCAATCTTCCTCGTCCAACTCCCGCTCGTGACGGTCATCCTGCTGTCGACTTTCAAGCCTGAGCAGCAGGATCTGTCGCGCGCCGTAGTGAAGCTGCGCCAGCAAATCAAGCAAACGGGACCACTGACCTCGGGCGAGTGGTCGGCGATTGCAACCTTCCTAGTTGTTTTGATGTGCTGGATATTGTTTTCCGACACGGTCGGGCTGGGCCTCATTGCAATCTGCGGCGCGGCAGCCTTCCTGATTATCGGACTGGTTCGATGGGAGGACGTCAACAACGGTGTCAACTGGGGCGTCGTGCTTCTTTATGCGGCGGCGATCTCGCTCGGTATCCAGATGAAAGATACGGGGGCTGCTCTATGGGTGGCAACTGCGTTCCTGGATGTGGTCAGGCCGCTCGGGATTGAAAGCGGCGTGGCGCTTTACGGAGCCGTCAGCGTTCTGACGACACTGGTCACGAACACCATGTCCAATGGTGCAGCCGTCGCGGTGCTTGGCCCGATCACCCTGAAGCTCGCCACGGTGTCGGGCGAGAGCCCGCTCATCATGGGCTTCATCACTGCGGTGTCGTCGTCGTTCGCATACCTAACAGTGATCGGGACGCCCGCGTGTACCATTGTGTATGCGTCGGGCTATCTTAAGACGACTGATTTTCTTGTCGTTGGCTTCAAGATGGTAATCATGTCAACTTGCGTGCTGCTTCTCGCTGCCGCGTTCTATTGGCCCTTCTTGGCTGTCTAAAGGGAGCTTTGCGACATGGGTGAACAAGAGGCAAACTCGCGATTTCGTATCCTTTGCTGTGTCGACGGGTCTGATGAATCCTATCGCGGAATCCGCTACGCAGTGAGGATGGGTCAGGGAACGGACGCGGATATCTTCCTGCTGTATGTGCGCCCTGTCGACCAAGGCCTGCGGACGGGTGGCATGCAAATCAGCGTTGCCCGCCAGAACATGCTCGAATGGGGCCTGGAGCTACCGGGAATCAAGCACCTCAAGCGTGCGCGCGACCTACTGATCGAGCTGGGCGTGATGGGTGACGATTGGGAGAAAAACATCATCCACACGGACATCGCCGGTGACCCGCTCGGCGACAATCTGGTTGAGTACCTGAGCTCCGAGGGTAAGCGCATTACCATGAAGCTGATGGTGTCACCGACCGTCACGGGCGGAATTCTCGATCAATGCGAAGTCGGCCAATATAACGTGACGATTCTCGGGGCTTCGGAGAAATGGCGCAGCCGCAGCGTTGCAGGCTTCCTGGAATCATCGGTTGCGGAAACCGTCGCAAATGAAGCTCCTGGTTCCGTGCTGGTGGCGCGGGAACTGGAAGAAAACCACGGCCACTTGATTTGTGTTGATGATAGCGAAAAAGCGCTGCAGACCGCGCGTCAGGACGCTCTACTTGCGAGCAGGTGCGCCTGTCCGATTTCACTCCTGTCAGTCGCACCTGATGCTTCGAAAGAAGCCTGGGCGCAGGCCAATATCGATCGGGCTGCAGCGGCTCTGAAAGATATGGGGATCAACGTTTCGGAGGCTTATACGCTGATCGGTGATCCCGTCAAAAAGATCTGCGAGGCTGGCGAGCGATATTCGATCGTCGTGGTTTCAGCGTCCGACAAGCGCGGGTTCCGGCGCTTCGTGCGCAATACCGTGGACTATCAGGTGATGGCTCAGGCCAACTGCTCGGTCATGATCGCGCGGACCTTGCCGCTGATTGAGAGCTACTAGTAGGACCTGATCGCGTTGAGCCGGAGCTGCGTTTCAGTCGAAGTCCACGGATTCTCCGGCCACCTCGGTCAGGGCATCGATGTCGGGCACCTCAAGCGTGCGGTTTGAAATCGTATTGATCAGTCCGCGCGCCTTGAGCCGGGTGAACTGGCGGCTGACCGTTTCGATGGTCAAGCCGAGGTAATCGGCAATCTCGCCGCGGGTCAGAGGTAGATCGAAAGCGAGGGCGTTGTCGTTTGAGTGCGAACAGCCAAGGCTGGCGTAACGCTTGGCGATGAGCGCCAGGAAACTCGCGGTGCGTTCTTCCGCGGATTTGCGGCCCAGCAATAGCATCCAGTCGCGCGCGGCATCCAATTCATCGAGCGTAGTTTTGAACATGCGGTGTTCGAGATCGGGGATTTCACGCATAAGTTGCTCGAAATCGCGCGTGCGAAAACAGCATAGCTCTACTTGAGTGGCAGCCTCGGCAAAAAACGGATGGCGCTTTGCGAACGGGCGGCCCAGGAAATCTGAGGCGAATTGCAGCCCGACGATCTGATGACGGCCATCCGGCATGATTTTGGACAGTTTGACCACGCCGCTGAGGATATTTCCAAAGACTTCCGGCTCATCTGAATCATTGAAAATCAGATCATGGGCGCGATAGGAGCGGCGAACCGAAATAGCGTTCAGCCGAGCAAGTTCGCCGGGAGAGAGAACGCCACATAGTGATCGATTGCGCACCGAGCAGGTGTCACATGCCATGGCCTGCAATTGACGCTCCTCCAGATAAAATTCGATAGCGAGAGCTTGATCGAGATCAAATCCCGCCGATCCGCATCGTCACATTATGGTAGAATTGCCGATGTGGGAACCGATCCGTTTCCGCTAACGGTGGCTCGTGCCTACTCTAACGCTCGAATTACAGTATTGAGAATCACGTTGTTTGCAATTCGGTCAGACCGGTCGCTGACATACGTCAGAGTTGAATTGTTTGGGGGAAATTGATCGGATGACAGAGCAGGTGATTGGGGGACACTCAGCAGGCCGTGGATCGCCAAAAATTCGAGAAGTTCCCTTTGATGCGCCGTGGGACTGGCTGGCTGCGGGCTGGGCGGACATGTGGCGCCAGCCTGCCATATCGCTGGCCTACGGCGTGGGGGCTGCGGCAGCTGCCATTCTGCTTCTCGTCGGTTTGTTTCAGTTCGGCTGGCAATCTCTGATCTTGGCGTTTGCGGGCGGCTTCATGTTGCTTGGCCCTATTTTGGCTGTGGGGCTTTATGACATCAGCCGACGGTACGAAGCCGGCGAAACCGTTACGGTCGGCCAGGCGCTCAGCGCGGGCTTCAAGGCCAAAGGGCAATTGCTCTTCCTAGGATTGATCCTGGCATTCGTGTTTTTTGCGTGGATCCGGATCGCTGTGTTGATGTTCATGCTCTTCATCGGATCCAACGGACTTCCGCCGGTCTCCGACTTCATTCCGACCCTGCTGTTTACCGGTCATGGCCTTGGCCTGCTGGTCACAGGCACTGCCGTCGGCGCGGCTCTCGCTGCACTGGTCTTCGCGATCTCGGCAGTTTCCGTTCCACTCCTCATGGTGAAACGCGTAGACGCGGTGCAGGCGGTTTTTACGAGCCTGGAGGCGGTCACTGTGAACTGGCAGGCGATGGGTCTTTGGGCAGTGCTGATCGCCGGGTTCGTTGCACTGGGCATTGCCAGCTTGTTCGTCGGACTGGTGTTTGTGTTTCCGCTGATCGGGCATGCGACATGGCATGCTTTCCGCGCGATGGTCGACACGTCGGATATGGACTAGACGCTGCGTTCCGTGCCGCAGCCCCGAAAGCTGCGCGCGGAGCAGGGTTTCAACTGTTCTTAGAGCTAAAAGCTGCCTGCTGGCATCGCCACCGGGGAAGCCTGACGCCGTCGCAGTTACGGCTTTGAAGCAGGCCTGCGAGGCTTTGCAGCCGCGGGGGGATCAGGTTCGTGGTCTTCAAGGGCGCGCCAGCCAGCACCTTCAAGATCTTCGAATTGACCTGACTTGAGCGCCCACAAAAAACCGACGAGACCGAGCAGGCCAAGCGCGAGAGCTGCAGGGATCAGCCATGCGAGTGCGGTCATGTTGAAACCTCCGAGTTCGCCAGCCGCTTGGTACGCAGCCTGATAGCGTTGGCCGTTACAGCTATGGAAGAGGCCGACATTGCAATGGCGGCAATCAAAGGACTGACGAAACCCACAACCGCCATCGGCACGAAGATCGCATTGTAGCACAAGGCGATGCCGAAGTTCTGGAAGGCCATCCTTTCACTCGCCTTCGAAACTGCAAGCGTTTCGAGCACGGGACCGATACGCCCGCCCTGCATGACCGCGTCTGCGGCTGTCTGCGAGATGTCGGCAGCTTCAGCAGGGGAGATCGAGGCATAGGCCGTGGCAAGCGATGGGGCATCGTTCAGACCGTCACCAACCATTAGAACCTTATGACCTTGTGCAGCCAGTTGTTCGAGGTGAGCGACCTTTTCCGCCGGAGTAAGCTCGGCATGGAAGCCGGAGATGCCCAATTTCCCGGCAACCGCTTTGACGGCCGGACGGGCATCGCCAGACAGAATTTCGACGCCATACCCCGACTTGCGCAGCAGGGCGATCGTCTCGACTGCGTCGGGCTTGAGACGTTCTGTGAACGCGTAATTCACGACCCGGCCATCGGCTTTTTTGAACCAGAGTGCGGCAGCCGTGCGGCTGTGTTTTTCAATCCCGCAGAACGCAGGCGATCCCAGGCGTATTTCACCGGCGGGCGTTGCAAGCAGCAGCCCTTCTCCCGGGCGCTCGACGACATCGGCGGCGGCAACGACTGTCAGCCCTTCAGCCTGCGCGGCAGCGACCAAGGCTTGCGAGTACGGGTGGCGGCTGGTTGCGGCCAAGGATGCGGCTTCAGCCAGGTTTGCGCGTGCCTCGTCACTCATGGTGGCGAGCACAGGGATGCCGTCGGTCAACGTTCCCGTCTTGTCGAAAACGATCCAGTCGCAGGCGGCAAGCCGTTCCAGGCCGTCGGCTGCCTTCACAACGACGCCGCGATCGAACAACCGGCCCGCGGCCGTGACCTGCACGGCGGGGACGGCAAGTGCGAGAGCGCATGGACAGGTGATGATCAAAACCGCAATGGCTGCGGTCAGTGCCGGTATCCAGCTAAAGCCAAGTGCCATCCAGCCAATGAACGTGGCGAGGCCAAGGATGTGAACGGCGGGCGCATAGATCTGTGCTGCCCTATCAGCGAGTCGGACGTAGTGCCCACGGCTTTGTTCGGCGGCCGCCATCAGGCGGGTGATTTCCGACAGCACCGTCTTGTCTTCAACCGCGTCGGCACGAACAACAAGTGCGCCGGAAAGATTGATTGCACCGGCATAAACTTTATCTCCGGCAGCGACCGCCTGCGGGGCGGTTTCTCCGGT
>CAYGRH010000196.1:0-6448 GCA_964352165.1 uncultured Hyphomicrobiaceae bacterium
CCCTGGGCCAGCTCCATCAGGCGCGGCAGCGTCATCTCGATGCGCTCGATGCCGTTCTCGACCTGCGCGGTGTAGCCGGAAAACTCCTGGCCGAGGGTGAGCGGGGTTGCATCCTGGGTGTGGGTGCGGCCGATCTTGATGATGTCCTTCCACGCGTGCGCCTTGTCGTTCAGCGCGTTGCGCAGCTTCTGCAGCGCGGGTAGCAGGCGGTGATGGATTTCTTCTACGCAGGCGATGTGCATGGCCGTCGGGAACGTGTCGTTCGAGGACTGGCTCATGTTGACGTGGTCGTTGGGGTGGACAGGCTTCTTTGTGCCCATCTCGCCGCCCAGCATCTCGATGGCGCGGTTCGAGATCACCTCGTTGGCGTTCATGTTGGACTGCGTGCCCGAGCCCGTCTGCCAGACGACGAGCGGGAAGTGATCGTCGAGCTTGCCTTCGATGACTTCCTGGGCTGCCGCGATGATGGTCTTGCCGAGTTCAGCGTCCATCTTGCCGAGTTCGATGTTGGCTTCGGCGCAGGCGCGCTTGACGATGCCGAGGGCGCGCACGATGGGCAGCGGCTGCTTTTCCCAGCCGATCTTGAAGTTGCCGAGCGAGCGCTGGGCCTGTGCGCCCCAGTAGCGCGAGGCGTCCACTTCGATGGGGCCGAAGGTGTCTGATTCTGTGCGGGTGGTGGTTTTGTCGGCGCTCATGGGCGGGCCTCGTCTAGGAATTGGCACTGGGCAATTGAACTGGGCAATTGCACTGGCGGTTTGCGCGGGTCGGCGGTCGGCCAGCCGGGACTATTCGGGCTGCTGCCTGTGGTTCCGTTTTACACCGCCAAGGGCGCATGTCACCACGCAGGAGTGACCGGCTTTCGTCGCATGGATGCAACGATTGCCGGGATACGACGAGGTAAGGTGAGTGTCGTTGCGGAGGTCGGTTAGCGCTTACTTCTTGCGGAAGGAGTCGAGGCTGACGATCTCTGCGCCGCCTGCGGGGCGTTCCTCGTTATCGCTTTCTTCGTGTTCCGCATTGGACGAGCCATCGGGCTTGCCGGGGTGAGTCCCAGAGTGTGGCTTGTCATCCTGGTTAGCGCCTTGCGAGCGCGCCGCATCGCCGTCGGCATCGATGCCGTTCATTCCAGCGTCGTCGGCAGCAAGAGCCGGTGCCGGTTTCTTGCGCGATGGGCGAGGCCGCCGCGGAGAAGATGAGCGCGTCGTGATCGGGCGCAGGCCGTCGGGCACGTCTGAATCATCGCCATCATCCAGCAACGGATCTTCCAACGAGGCCATCGACTGCTCGATGGCTTCGGCGTTGAAGTCGGGTTCGTCGAACTGGAGGCCATAGCGCACGGAGGGGTCGAAGAAGACCTTGATGGCGGTGAACGGCACGACAAGACGTTCTGGAATGCCGTCGAACGTCAACTTCACTTCGAAGCGCTCATCGTTGACGTGTAGGTCCCAGAAGCGATGCTGGAGCACGATGGTCATCTCTTTGCGGTACTTTTCGCGCAGGCGCTTAGACACGGACACACCGGCGGCCTGAGTATCGAACGAGATGTAGAAATGATGGTCGCCGGGCAGGCCGGATTTGACCGTCTGCTTCAACACCGAGCGCACGACGTCGCGCATGGCGTCCTGCACGAGAGATTCATAGTCGATCATGGGCTCGGACGTCATAAAGTCTCGCGTCGTGAATTCCCGTGGCGGACTGTCGGGCCGCGGGAGGAAGTGAAGTGGAGGGCTTCTGTTGCCCGGTGCCCTCCGGAACCGCGCCTTACCCTGCTAGGGGCAAGGGCTTAAGTTCGGGATTCCCGCACTGCATTACGCAGCGAGAGCTTCCCCAGCATAGTTGTCATTTGCAACTATTCTGAACGGCCCGATAACGGCGGAACCATGCCGAGCAAAAGCTAAATCCTTTACACCCTCGTCGATCCTATTTCGCCCCCATCAGATGCCCACGGATTGGATGCCAGGAGCGCCAAATTGGCTTCCTTGGCCCCCAATTTGCGGGCATGTGGTGGAGGCGCCGGGTACCGCCCCCGGGTCCGAATGGCTTATTACGACCGCGTTTATCGCCATAGCCGGACGAATCCGGCACCCTCAATATAGGCAGGTTGAGCATGAAAAAAAAGTGTTCCGAGCACGCAGGTTGGCGCAATCGACTGCTTGCGGCGTGTTAATTGCCGCCAAAGGTGGCCGTTGGGCATGATTTGTGGGGCTTCTGGTGCTTCTGTGAGGCTTGGCCAGCGGGCAATGCCTTAAACCTCGCCCTCGTTCGTGATGTGCAGCACGCGGCCGCAGTGCTTGCAGTGGACGGCATCGGCTTCGTGCCGCGATAGTCCGCAATCGGGGCATTCGTAGGCAACGCGCTCGGGGCGGAAGATGGTTTGTACGAGCCGCAGGAACAAGGCGACGCCGAGCAGCAGGATGACGACGGACAGGAGCTTGCCGCTTGTGCCTTCGAGCGTGATGTCGCCGAAACCCGTCGTCGTAAGGGCTGCGACTGTGAAGTACAGCGCATCGACGTAGTTGGTGATTTTCGGATTGGTGTTGACCTGCATGACGTACACGAGTGCCGTCATGATGAAGACGAACACCATCAGGTTGACGCTCGATTGGATGATATCCTCGTTGCGCTTGAAGAACGTGAACTCGCCGCGCAAATCGGCCAGAACGCGATAGGATCTGAGCAGCCGGAGCGCGCGAAGAACCCGCAGGAACAGGAAACTTTCCAGCAGCCAAGGCAGCACGAGCGTAATGATCACGATGATATCGGCCCACGTCGTAAGCTGCATCATGAAACGTCCGCGGTGGTAGGAGATCCACCAGCGCAGGAACAGGTCGATGGTGATGACGACTGCGATCACGGCGTCGACGACATAGATCCATTGCGCATCGCGAACTGCAGACGACGCGATGAAGAAGAGGATCGATAAAACATCGAAGATGAGGAGTGAGAACCGGAAGATCCTGCCTTCGGGATCGTTGTCGTGATACAACCCGCGGAAAAATTCCTTCCAACTCTTCATCTTGATATCTCTCCCGGGCTGTGCCTTGGCGATCTTCTCGATTCACAGCCTGTTTCCGAGCGTTAGGCAGCGGGCGACATTGCTGTTGGCACTCAGGCATGCGCCACTATTGTGCGGGCTGGATTGTGCGGGCTGGCCTGAGCCAACCCCTTTATCGGTTCAGCCGTCGAACAGGCTGGCTTTTTTACCTGGATTGGGCGGCACCTATCCAGCCAACCACTGAATTACCAGTCCTGGTGACTGTCATCTCCCCACAGAGGAAACCGGACCTAATATGTCAACAGGCTTGAGCGTTGGACTTTGGCAAGGTGCACCCCGCTATGAAGCGCACTCGGTTTGGCGGCCGGAGTTCGCGGTTGCGGCGGTCGTGGCGATTTTCATCATCGCTGCGGGCTTCGGACTTGGCGTGGCCGAACTCGTTGCGAAGGTGTCTGGAACCGGTTCGCTGTCCGATGGCGCGCGCGGCGGTATGAGTGCGCGTGCTGCGATTTCATACACGCTCGTTTGGCAGATCGGGCTGCAGGCCGGGATCGTCATTTTGACCCTGATAGCCGCACGTTTCTTCGGCGGAAACTGGAAATCGACGCTGGCGCTGCTGCCGGTGCGGGGCGGTTGGAAAGCCTACGCTGGCGGGTTCGGCGTGCTTGTCGGCGTTGTGATGGCGTACTCGCTGTTTTCCTACCTGGTGGCACCGGACTCGATGCTGAGCGACCTGGGACCCTTCATCGGCATGGTACGGTCCGATCTGGCCGTGATGCTAGCAATTGTTGCGGTTGTCGGTGCGCCGTTGTCGGAAGAGTTGCTGTTTCGCGGCTTCCTGCTTTCCGCTCTGGCAAAAACGCGGCTCGGGTTCATGTGGGCAGCCCTCATTACGACGGCTGCATGGTCGGCGCTCCACTTCAACTATTCGCTGCTCGGGCTGGGAGCGGTGTTCGTGACCGGGCTGACACTGTCTTGGTTGTTGTGGCGGACCGGAAGCCTGTGGGTCCCGATTTTCTGCCATGCGCTCTATAACGCGTTGGTGCTGTGCGTTGTTTTGGCGGTCGCCAATTCGCCGGCGGTTGCGGGATAGAACCGGCGGCATGAGCCAGCCGACATGCGACTGGCGCCATAGGTTAGATGTGCCGGGCACCGATTGTCGGGGAGCACAAGGCGGATCGCGATAGGCGCTGAGCGAATCGCGATAAGTCTTTATCCAATGGGCTTTTGGTGCTCGAAATGAATCGCCGATGATCGTTCAGCACGCCCGATCGGCTACGACGGGGGAATTGCATGCGGCAATATCTCGATCTTATGGCGCACGTTCGCGAGACCGGTGTGCGCAAAATGGATCGCACAGGCACGGGAACGCTCAGCGTTTTCGGACACCAGATGCGTTTCGATCTGAGCGATGGTTTTCCGCTCGTGACGACGAAAAAGCTCCATTTGAAGTCGATCATCCACGAACTGATCTGGTTTCTGAGAGGCGAAACGAACACCGCCTATCTCAAGGCCAACGGCGTTTCGATCTGGGATGAATGGGCCGATGAAAACGGCGACCTGGGGCCGGTGTACGGCAAGCAGTGGCGGTCCTGGCCAACGGCGGATGGACAGGCGGTCGATCAGATCTCCCAGCTGATGGAGCTCATTCGAACAGACCCTGACAGCCGGCGGCTTATTGTTTCGGCATGGAATCCAGCGGAGATCCCGGAAATGGCGCTGGCGCCCTGCCACTGCCTGTTTCAGTTTCATGTCGCCGATGGGAAGCTGTCCTGCCAGCTTTATCAAAGGTCGGCGGATATCTTCCTGGGCGTGCCGTTCAATATCGCAAGCTATGCGCTGCTGACGCTGATGATCGCGCAAGTGAGTGGTCTCAAGCCGGGCGATTTAGTCCATACGCTGGGGGATGCGCACCTTTATCTCAACCATCTCGATCAAGCAGATGAGCAACTTGCGCGCGAGCCCCGGGCATTGCCGCAGATGATCATCCGCTCCGGCGTTCCGACGATTTTTGATTTCAAATACGAGGATTTCCGGCTGGAGGGCTATGAGCCCCATCCGCACATCAAGGCACCGGTTGCAGTGTGACGTGGAAAAATATGTTCAAGCGATTCATTTGATAGACCGGGTGCGGACAGTCAGCTAGTTAATTTCCATAGATTCTCTTGGGATGGCTGACATGCTGAAATTGATAATCGTTGCGGGTGCGGCGTTTGCTTTGTGCGGTTGTGCGTCAGGTGCCGACAAAGTGATGGCGACGTATGTTTCGCCACTACAATACCAGAACTATTCTTGCTCGCAGTTGGGTGAAGAGGCTCAACGTATATCGGCGCGGGTCGCGCAAACATCGGGCGTGCAGGACGCCAAGGCGACCAATGACGCCATTGTGACGACCGCAGCCGTGATTGTTTTCTGGCCCGCTGCTTTTCTCGTCGGCGGGGATGACCAAAACACAGCTGAGCTTGCTCGCTTGAAGGGTGAGTTCGAGACTATTGAGAAGGTTTCGATCCAGAAGAATTGCGGGCTGCAGTTTCGCAAGGAACCTCCGCCGAAGGACCCGACTGCTTGACGATTTCAATTGCCCTTATTGTTGCGGTTGCCAAGAACGGCGTGATCGGGCGGGATGGTGGATTGCCCTGGCGGCTATCTTCAGATCTCAAGCTGTTTCGCAAGCTGACGATGGGCAAACCGATCGTGATGGGCCGGCGGACCTATCAGTCGCTTGGAAAACCGCTCGATGGGCGTGACAACATCGTCGTTACCACAAATCGGGATCTCAATTTCGATGGTGCGATTGTTGTCGGTTCGATTGATGAGGCAATGCGCGTTGCCCGCGAGAAAGCGGGTCAACGCGGTGTTGACGAGATCATGATTATTGGTGGTGCAACGCTTTATACTGCCACATTGCCCGTTGCCGACCGCGTGTACTGGACCACGGTCGATGCCGAGCCTGAGGGCGATACGCATTTCGCTAGCCTCGATCCTGACCTGTGGCGGCTGGTCTCCAGCGAAGAGCTGCCTCAGACCGAGCGCGACGAATTCAGCTCGCGGCTCGAGGTTTATGAACGGTCCAAAGGCTGAAGGCATTTGTCCGTTTGATGCCGCTTTGGCCGTGCGATTAACCGTGGTTGATCATTCCTCACCTTGAAGGTCATGATATATGACCCAAATCTAACCTATGCCGTTTGCGCGTAAGACCTGCGTGGCCTATAAACCGGCCACTCATCTTCGCGCTGCGGGGCGGATGGTTGTGCAATGCAGCCATTGGCTGTCCCGTCATCTGGCGCAGATTGCGGATTTCCCGAACTTTACGAGGCTCTTACGTATGCCCTGGAATAATCAGAACGGCGGCGGCGGCGGTTGGAAAAGCGGCGGCGGTGGCGGCGGCGGTGGCGGTGGTGGTGGAGGCCCTTGGGGTCAAGGCCCATGGGGCCAGGGCGGCGGCGGCCAAGG
>CAYGRH010000197.1:0-6417 GCA_964352165.1 uncultured Hyphomicrobiaceae bacterium
TCTCATGGCGGACGTAGACGGGGGCGCCGAACTTCGCCAAAGCAAGCTCAACGATTTGGATGGCACGATCGACCCCGGCGCAAAAGCCGCGCGGCGCTGCCAATAGGACCTTCAGCGGTGGCCGGGAAGAGTGATTTCGGCCGTCGTTGGCTGGTTCGGCCTGAGAAGTTGACTGCGGAGCGTTTGGCGGCATGGGAATTGGACCTTCACAATTGTCAACCGGCTTTGCACATCAAGCACTTGGTGGTTTTGTTTCGAGGGTGCTAAATTTTGAGTCGCTACGCCATATCAGTGCTGCCGGCGGGTGCTAATGACCAGACATAAGGGATTTCCGCATGGGAGCCCAGAGTTGTGGTCGGAATATGCGAACTGGGACGTCATGAAGCAAACGATTGGATCTCTTCTGCGGTTTGGCGTTCGGGCAGCGGCTATCGGCGTTATTGCCGGGGCTGGCGCAGGTTGCGGCATGACTTCGCTGACATCCGGCCTTGGGACGAGCGTGTTCGGCGGATCAGGCGACAAGCAGGCACAGGTCGATACTGTCTCTGAAGAGCAACTTCTGACGGCTGCGAAGGCTGACTACGATCCGGGAGGAGCCACAGCGGCGCTTGGTACGGGTGGTGTTGCCCATGGCTGCCCCCGCTTGGAAGCCAGACAGCCTGACAATAACGTAACGATTTACGAGCAGGGACGCATCGGTGACAGCCTTGCCATCATGCATCGCGGTGAAATCACCAAGACGGCACGTGAATGCATGATCGAGAACGGGCGCGTGACCGTGAAGTACGGTTTTTCCGGCCGTGTGCTCCTGGGCCCTCGCGGTCAGCCGGGTGCCGTGACGCTGCCTGTCAGCGTCATCGTTCATGATTCCGCTCGTGCCGCCGTGGCGAGCGATCAAGCGGTCGTCAGCATTGATATGCAGGTCGACAATCCGATCGGGTATTTTTCGGCCGTTCGCACTGTGACGTTTGATGTCGCGCAAGGCGCGCGTCCGGGCGAATACCAGATCGACGTAATGTTTGATCGGACCGCGCCCGGTGCCGGGTAAACTGATCCGGGGATCAGGCTTCTAAGCCAACGTTTAAGGCGCCCATTTTCCGAGCTACATAGATGCGAGCTTCTCGGCAGTTGCTGCTGAGTTTGTTTTTCGTGGACCGAGCTTGTTTGTGTGCTCGCGCGCAAAGGGCGGTGTGGGCGGCCAAGCGACGGTACGATATGCGCCTCCCCAAGCGGGATCTCGATCGCGATATATCCGGTTCAAAATGGACAAATGAAAAGCCAGCTTCCGGAGCGAACCGAAAGCTGGCCTTGGCGTTTTGGTTCGATATCGGGGCTTGTCAGCGCCGACTGTTATGCCTGTCCCGACGAGGGCGCCGGCCCGTTCGCGCGCTCAAGCTGGAGATCATCAATTCAGGCGGGTCGAGAGGCCTTTGATGCTGTCTTTGATCAGCTTGTCGCCCGTTTCACCAGCGGCCTTCTTGCCAAGGATCTGTTCGGCGGCACCAATAGCGGCTTCGACTGCGGAGGCGCGAACCTCGTTGAGGGCCTGGGCTTCGGCGCGGGCAATCTTGTCCTCGGCCAGTTTGGTGCGGCGCTCAAGGCCTTCCGAAAGGCTCTTGCGGGTTTCGCGAGCCATGGCTTCGGCTTCCTTGCGGGCCTGATCGATGATGCTCTTTGCTTCCGATTCGGCTTCGCGGGCCTTCTTCTGGTAATCGGCCAGAAGGGCCTGGGCTTCTTCACGCAGGCGGCGGGCGTCGTCGAGTTCCGACTTGATCTTTTCAGCGCGGGAATCGAGTGCCTGTCCAAGCGAGTTGAATACGCCGAAATAGTAAAGGATGCCGAAGAAGATCAGAAAGGCGACAACGACCCAGTTTTCGGGGTTGTCGATGAAGCTTCCGCCGGCTGCGAGAAGGACCATTGTTGTCTCCTACTTGTTGCCGGCAGAGGACAGCGCCTGACGGATCTCGTCTGCGCTGGCGTCTTTGCCGATCAGCTTGGCCACGACCGAAGCCGCAACGTCGCTTGCGATTTCGTTGACGCTTGCCATCGCCTTGGTGCGCGTGGCGGAAATCCTGGTTTCTGCGTCAGCTAGTTTGGTGCCTAGTTCGGTTTCGAGCCGGGCGCGCTCGGCGTCGACCTCGGCTGAGAGTTTGGCACGCGTGTCGCTTGCGATCTGGTTGGCATTGGTCCGTGCGTCGGCCAGCGCCTGCTCGTATGCGGCCAGAGCCTTGTCGGTCTCGTCCCTGAGGCGCTCAGCAGCGTCAAGATCGCGCTGAATGCGGTCGTTCCGCTCCTCGATGACTTCACCGATGCGCGGCAGTGATACTCGCGACATCAGGTAGTAAAGCGCGACGAAAGTGATGGTCAGCCAGATCAGCTGAGGGGCGAACGTATCGGTATTGAACGGCGGGAACACGACTGCGGAATGGCCTCCAGGGGCCTCCGTACCTGTGTGGTGTTGTGCGTCGTTTGGTTTCTCAGCTGCCATGGCTCGCTCGATGGTCTTTCGGGTCGAATGGCTGCAGGTGGCCGCTTGACCGGACCTGCCTGGACCACTGCAATGCAGGTGTCACTGCCAGTGAAGTTGTTTGGCCAAAAGGGTTTCCGGCCGAATACCTGCCCAAATCGAACTTCTGGTGACGCGCGCCGGCAGGGAAAAACCTTCTGGCATCCCGCGCCGGGTATTTGTTCGTCAAAGTCTTACTGGGCAGCCACTTGTAGTGTCGGTTTCTAGTGTCGGTCTAGATGTCGATCATCCGACCTGTTGGCAGTCGGGTATGGATTGGAGATCCGGGCCGGCTGAACAGTGCCGGACCCGGATGCAGATCAGTGCGATTGCCTGCGTGAGGCGCAATCTTAAAATTAGACGGCGAACAGGAGCAGAAGCGCGATCAGCAGCGCGAAGATGCCAAGAGCTTCCGTCAGAGCGAAGCCAAGAAGCAGCGTTGGACGCTGGCTGTCGGCTGCCGAAGGATTGCGAAGCGCGCCGGAAAGAAACTGGCCGAACAGGTTGCCGAGGCCGATACCTGCCAGGCCGATGCCGATGGCTGCAATGCCAGCGCCGATGTACTTTGCTGCGACTGGATCCATAGTGAAGTTCCTTTCAGATTAGCGTGATTTGTTTTGACGTTAGGTTTGAAGGTTCAGTCCGATATGCGAGGGAGGCTAGTGCGCTCCATGAACGGCATCGGACAGGTAGATACAGGTTAGAACCGCAAAGATGTAGGCCTGCAGGACGGCGACCAGGAATTCCAGTGCGGTCAGGCCGATTGTCAGGAGCATCGGCAGCGGAGCCAGGATGCTCCAGACGCCAGCGCCGAGCAGAATGCCCACAAAGCTTGCGAAGATTTTCAAAGCGATATGGCCGGCGAGCATGTTTGCGAACAGACGCACCGAGAGGCTGATTGGGCGCGAAATGAACGAAATGATCTCGATCGGGATCAGGATCGGCAAGAGCCAGCTTGGCATTCCCGAAGGTGCGAAGATCTTGAAGAAACCCAATCCGTGCTTCAGCAAGCCGAAAACAATCACGGTACCGATCACCAGCAAGGCCAGCGCAGCCGTTACAATAATGTGGCTGGTGACGGTGAAGGTTAGGCCCGGGATCGGGATCATGCCGAGCAGGTTCAGGACCAGCACCAGAATGAAAAGCGAAAAGACCAGCGGGAAGAACTGCATGCCTTTCTGGCCGACATTCTCGCGCACCGTCCCTGCGATGAATTCGTAAAGCAATTCGGCGACGGACTGCATGCGGCTGGGCACCAGCGAGCGTCCGCTCATCGCCACGGTCAGGAAGGTGCCGATCAAAGCGACGGCAACGACCATGTACAAAGAAGAGTTCGTGAACGACGCATTGAGGCCGAAGACCTCAATCGGCAGCAGTTCCTTGATCTCGAATTGCTTGATTGGGCTGTCACCTGCCGCCACTGCGTACCCCCCTTAAGAGTTCTCATCGTCGTCCGGCACCCGCGGTCCCTTCGAGGGATCAAGCGGCCCGGACTTCATTTTCAAACCGGCACGTACAACGTTCAGCATGCCGGCCGCGGAGCCAAGCAGGAAGAACAGAATAAAAAACCACGGCCAGGTTCCCAGCCAGGTGTCCAAACCCCAGCCCATGGCTGACCCAACGAGGATGCCGCCAATAAGCTCAGTGGACATACGCAAACCACGGCCCATCGCCTCGACATTGCGCGTCTTCTCATCAGAGGACACGCCCGGGCTATTAGCCATTCGGTCACCCCTGCCGCCAGACCCTGTCTGATCGTTCGGAATGCCTCTCGCCTCGTTGAGTTTGCGGGCAAGCTCGGAGGACCTCTCCTTGATTGACGCTCTGTCTTCGGGGCTGATTTCTCCACGGCGAACATCATCGCCGTTGCCTTCGTTTGACATCGCGAGTGCACCCGGTGGGAGAAGAAGGAATTTCGAGGCAGGTAAGCAACCGGTGCGGACCATAGTTAGGGGCGTGGGGGGTGTCAAGAAAACCCCCGTCCAACAATGGGCTGAGACACTTCTGTCGCGCTTTTTGTCTCATGGCAGCTTGGCGCCCATGCAACTTGCGCTTCTGGTTGCGCTTTTACGCGCCGGGATGCTGGCTGTTTCATATCGGATTCGCTGATAACGCGAATTTAGCGCTGTCTTAAGCCGATGGTGACAGCCTTCGACTAAGAGTGATGGGAATCGATTTCGGGCTGGGGCTCGACGGCTGGTTGGCGAAAGCTGCGGCCCAGGTTGCGTCCCGCGTCCGTTCAAAGTGCGACGTCAAGTCCATTGAGGGACGATTTTCATGCTTGATCTCAATACATTCATCGTTGTTTCGGTCGCGACCATCCTGGTGATGGTGGGCGTTCTTGCCTGGGTTGTTGACGCAGGAGTGTCCGATAAGTACCGCGCTTACATCAAGTACGGGCTATTTTCGCTGCTGGCGGGCCTGCTCGGGATGTTCTTCATGGTCAAGGATGATGCCGAGTTCCAATACTCTGCACTCGAAAAATCCCAAAAGAAGGGTTCCAGCGACCGTGGTGGCGGTGGCATGGGCGGTGATGGCGGCGGCGGCGGTTCGGCTTCCTTCAGTGATGGCGGTGGCGGCGGCGATGCCGATATTTCTGCTGACGGTGGAGCAGGCGGAGAAGGAAACGCGAATATCGCTGCGACCGGCGAAGAAGACGGCGGGCTCGGCGGAGGCGGAGAAGGCGGTGAAGGGGAAATGAAGGCCGGTCAGGTCGAGCAGGACTGCGATTTCTGTCCGGAAGTCGTGACCATCGGGCCTGGCACCGCTCTCATCGGTTCCCCATTGACGGTCATTTCGGGCGGAGCGCAGAGCGGACCTGCCAGTCAGGCGACGTTTACCGAAATGTTTGCCATCGGCAAATACGAAGTGACGCTGGGCGAATATCAGGCTTTCGTAACCGCGACAGGACATAAGTCGTCGCCTACCTGCTCGATCGCGGGGACGCGGCGGATGGGTGTCACGTATTCCGATCCTGGGTTCCCGCAGTCGGAGCGTCAACCGGCGGTCTGCCTAAGCTGGATCGATGCAAAGACGTACACGGACTGGTTATCTGAACAGTCGGGCCGGGTATACCGGCTTCCGACCGAGGTCGAGTGGGAATATGCAGCACGGGCCGGAATGACTACGGGCTATGTGACTGGGTCCCAGATCGATTCGACAAAAGCCAATTTCGCTGACAAGCGCGGCAAGCGGGAAAACCGCACCATCGACGTGGGCCTGTTCGAGGCCAACGCCAATGGCCTGCACGATGTTCACGGCAATGTCTGGGAAATGACCGAAGACTGCTGGTCGCCGAAGTATCAGATCGCCAATATGGGGTCGATCCATTCAGGTCCGGTCGATTGTTCCCGCCATATCGTCAAGGGCGGCGGCTGGTTCAGCAATGCCGAACAACTCGACTTGTCCATGCGCACGTCTGTCAAATCCGACTATGCCAGCAATGGCGTTGGTTTCCGCGTTATGCGGGAACGTAAGATCGTGGCCGCGAGCCAGGAAGGCCGCGATTTGTCGGGCGATGGGGTCGGACTGGGCGGGATGCCGACCGATGATGGCGCGGTTCAGCGGCACATGGAGCGGCTGAAGCGGATGGGCAAGGCGGCTGAAACGGTGACGAAGCTGACGGGCGGGGGCCCAAAGGACCGGCCAACGACGCGCTAAGTCTATAAGTTCTTTGGGACCACTTTCTTTGGTGTCCACATTCGCCAGGGCGATGTGGAGCCGGGTCCTTTTTGGTGTCCACATTCGCCAGGGCGATGTGGAGCCGGGTCCTTTTTGGTGTCCACATTCGCCAAGGCGATGTGGAGCAGGTTGCCTACGGGCCGTGAGGTTGTTGCGGCTGGTCTGGCGGGGCCTTCCTGTCCACATTGAGCAAGCTCGTGTGGGGTCTTTGCCATTTGCCCACACCGTGC
>CAYGRH010000198.1:0-6415 GCA_964352165.1 uncultured Hyphomicrobiaceae bacterium
GGTAGATGCCTTCGTAAAGCGCATTGGCGCGGAACATCGGGAACACGTAGTCGCGAACGAATTCCTCGCGCAGATCCTCGATGAAAATGTTCTCTTCCTTGATGCCAAGCATGAGCGCTTTTTCGCGCGCGGGGGCCAATTCCTCGCCCTGGCCGAGGTCGGCGGTAAAGGTGATGACTTCGGCGCCATAGGCTTCCTGCAGCCATTTCAGGATGATCGAGGTATCGAGGCCGCCGGAATATGCGAGCACCACCTTGTTAATCTTGCCGTTGCCCGATTTCGCCGTGTCAGAGGCCATGATGCGCTTGCGCTCCTGGAATTGAGAGTTGGTAGGTCTTTTGCGAAGACGGCCCTACAGGAATTGTGGCGAGCCGACAAGACGGCATTGGGCGACCGCGATCCCCGAAGGAACCGCGCAGCAGTGCGAGCGGTGGTCAGGAGACTTTCGAGCGACTGGACAAACCCGCGCTGGAAACTTTGAACGTCAGGTGCCTGTTTGGGGCAAAGAAAGCCAGGGCATCAGAGCGGCTGCACCGATGGGTGCAATCGCGATTGCGATCATGAAGGGGCCCGCATTCACGATCTGTGCCGAGGCATGACCGGTGGACGTATGATACTTCGCAAAGGCCGCGTCGATGGAGCGTGTCGCGGTCTGCGCTGCTTCCTGGGCCGCAGCGTTGGCGGCTGCTGTCGGCCACGCCACCTTCTGGGGCACGCCGGAAGCTATCATGCCGAATGCCATCGGCCACGCCTTCGGCGTCAAGCCGGACTGCGCGAATGTCCACCATGCCATCATCGGCCAGAACGGGTTGGACAATGCCTGCATGTGGGCGTTCATGTTGGCAGACATCATGCTGCCCGGATCAAACGGCGACGGGGCGCGGCCACCAAAGCCGGTCATGTTCGCAAACGGTCCGAAAACCGGCGAAGCACCAGTGTTTGCCGGTCGCATAAACGGTATGGCCGAAACGAACGGATTGTTGGCGAAGAACGGATTGAGAGCCATCCATTGAGAGAATGGCCACGCTGGCTCCGGCTTGTCCTCAGCGAACGGGAACGCGGACTGCTGCGGCGGGAACACTTCGCCGTCCAGCGGTTTGCGATACCAGGACTTGGGTTCGGGCTCTTTACTCGCGCCCGCGCCGAGCAATGCCGAGAACGACTTGGTCCACATATCGAGTGATTTCTGCGCCATGTCGGCGTAGGCCTCACCGGCTGCTTCAGCATAGCCTTTTGCGGCATCGGCGCAGTTCTTGTTGAAACGCGCCTGCTCTTTCGGATCGAGCATCGGGATTAGCCTTTTTCTACGCTAGAATCGTCATTGCCTAGACCGGCGGTGAAAAAGGCCGGTGAGGGAAGGGCATAAGCTATCATTTCGAGTAATTGTTGTGCTGCACAATAACGTATTTTTTGCAGTGCAGCAAGCAGCATAGCACGGACAAAAACGCGCGGAGCGTCGCGGACGGTCAGGCAGGCTTCTGTCGGCGAACGCTTGTGTAGCGCGGCCTGTAGCCGGCGATCAGCCAGAAAACCCAACCTGCGAGTCCGCCCGCCGTGGCGTATGCAGCCATCGCGTAGGCATTGATGATGGTCGGCTGTCCCGGTGTTTCAGCGGCAAACTGGACGGAGAAGCCGAGCAACGCGATCAGAAGGCCCGAGGCAATGTAGAAGGCTGGGCTGCGCGCGCGCATCCAGTATGCGAATGCAACACAGACGGCGGCAAAGGGGGCGGCAAACAGCAGCGATTGGGTGGTCGCGGCGAGAGCGAGCAGGCCTGCAACGCCGAGCAATTCGAAGCGGGCGTCGAGCGGGCGCGCCATAATATCGGCTGGTGTGACGACGAACGACGTCGTTATCACGCCGGCGACAAAGCAGGCCAGCGCGAAGCCCAGGATGGCGCGAAGGGTCAGGGCGATCATGGCTGCTCGTCCTTGGTAATGCAGCGCCTAACGACCATGTTGCGAGCGTGGCCGCGGCTGCGTTCGATCAAGTGCGTTTATACGCAGCAGCGTAGGTGCCGCCAACCGCTATCGGAATTCTCGGTTTTCAGACGAGAACGAAACGTTCGGGTTTGCTGCGTTGGGCTCCGGAATCGATCAAGCGCGTTTTCCGGCAAGTAGCCAGTAGGCAAGCCCGCCCGCAAAGCCTGCCGTGGCAAACACCTGCCAGACGGCTGTGTCGGGCAGGGTAAAGGTCGAGAGCTGGTCGAAGCGGGTCAGCATCGGGATCGCTACCAGCGCTAGTCCGCCGCCGATGATGTAGTAGACGGACGACCTAATGCGCGCGACTTCACCGACGATGACGATCGCGATGGCGGGGATGAGCGTTAAACCGGATGCCAGCAAAAGCCCTCCATTCAGGATGCCGAACAGAGCTTCCAAGGTTTCCAGATCGCCGCCGTCGTTGTGCATGGCAACGGTGAAGCGCTCCATACCGAGCGTGAACAGGATGAACCCGGCAAAGAAGCCGGAGATCAGAAATGCGATCGGCACCCAGATGATGCGCCAAATCGTTTTCCAAACCATGTGTCAGGATCCCCCGGCTTGTCTTATCTGAGCTTCCCGGCTTCAACGTCAGACCGGTTAGGGAGGCCCAGGTCGGACTCGGTTAAAGCGTGGCAACTTCGGACGAGTCAATCGTTGACCTGTCAATCGCAGGCGGCAGGCGTTGGGGACTGGCTCGCCTTGATCTTTTCGCTTTCGGATTTGAGCTGACCGCAGGCAGCCAGGATATCGCGCCCCCGAGGCGTGCGCACTGGGCTTGCGTAACCGGCGCGGTTGACGACTTCGGCAAAGCGCTCGATCTGCTCCCAATCCGAGCATTCGTATTTCGCGCCCGGCCACGGGTTGAACGGGATCAGGTTGATCTTCGAGGGAATGCCGGCCAGCAGGCGCACCAGTTCGCGCGCTTCGGCGAGGCTGTCGTTTACGCCTTTCAGCATGACGTACTCGAACGTGATGCGGCGTGCGTTCGACAGGCCGGGGTAGTTCCGGCAGGCCTTCATCAGTTCGGCTATCGGGTACTTCTTGTTGATTGGGACGAGTTCGTCGCGCAGGTCGTTGCGGACGGCATGCAGCGAGATCGCGAGCATTGTCCCGGTCTCGCCGCCCCACCGGGGAATTTCCGGCACGACGCCCGACGTCGACAGTGTGATGCGTCGCTTTGAGACGGAGAGCGCCTCGCCGTCGGCTGCGACCTCCATGGCGTCGCGCACGTTGTCGAAATTATACAGCGGTTCGCCCATGCCCATCAGCACGATGTTGGTGATCTTGCGGTCAGTGGCGGGCAAGAGCCTCCCATCGCCGGGGGCTTCGGCACCGGGCCAGTCGCCGATGCGGTCGCGCGCCACGAGGATCTGGCCGATGATTTCCTGGGCGGTCAGGTTGCGGACGAGGCGCTGGGTGCCGGTGTGGCAGAAGGTGCAGGTGAGCGTGCAGCCCACCTGGCTTGAGATGCACAGCGTGCCTCGGTCGGATTCCGGGATGTAGACGGTCTCGACTTCGGGCGCGCGCAGGTCGCGATCGCCCTTTGCGAGGCGCAGAAGCCATTTGCGCGTGCCGTCGACTGAGACCTGTTCCGTCACGATCTCTGGGCGGTCAAGTGTAACCCTGGCCTGGAGTTCGCGGCGCAGGTCTTTGGAGATATCGGTGGCTGCTGAAAAATCGCGTGCGCCGCGGACGTAAATCCAGCTCCAGAGCTGATTGACGCGCATGCGGATCTGCTTGTCGGGGACGCCCATGTCCTTCAGGGCCTCTGTCAGGCGGGGGCGGTTTAGGCCTGCAAGCGAAGGGACGGGCGGCAGTTGCTGACCTTGCCCCATGACCGATGGCCCGGCATTTGTGCCGAGTGGGCTTTGAGCGGTTGTGTCGAGTACTACGGGCATCGGTTCGGTCGTCGATCCGTTGACGGGTTTGGTGAAATCCAGAGGCCGGCCTCTGAGAGGCTGGGGCGCTTCAAGTTGCCGAGTTATGGCAGTCCGATCGGGGAAGCGCAAATAAAGCTGATGAGAGATGGCGGCGGCAACTAAGACGGGGGCAGGCCATTTACCATTGCTGGCAAATTAACCTGCCCCCGCTGAAATGACCCGAAGGTCGCCACTCCACCAAACACTGCACCGGCTGCCAAAAAAGGCTCGGGAAGATGCTCAGTTCGCCAATGCCACGGAGGAGATTACGCGCGTTCGGGCAACTCGATTAGATGGAACTGGGATCAACGGCCGAAGAAGCGGCCGACAAGACCTTCGACGATTCCGCCGAGACCGCCGTTGGCTCCGGCTTCACCGGCCTGGCCCAGCAACTGTTGTGCGACTTCGCCGAGGCCCAGTTCGGCAAGCTGGCCGCCTTCGAGGAATTGCGCCGGGTCGATGCCGGTCTGCTCGAGAAGCTGGCCGAGTTCGCCAACGGACAGGCCTGAAAGTTCAGCCGGGTCAATGCCGGCGTCGGCAAGCATCTGTTGGACGCCTTCCAGGCCGCCCAACGCTTCGATGCCGCCAGCGGCTTCCGTCAGGCCGGAGAACTTTTCGGTCAATTGAGACAGGTCGATCATAGTCCACTTCCTTTGTCGTACATGGGAACGGCCATGGTGGACATGGTCGCTCATGTTGAGGCTCAGGAAGCTGGATTGCAGCCCAGCAGTCCGCGTTTCGATGACCGTGATCTGGGGGCAAATTCGTAGGGGTCAAGTGGTCGGGCAAGCGAATAAATGCGGATGCCCAAGGCTTGAATTTTCACCGTTGAACACCAGCCCGCACGCCAGTCCGACTGGCTACAGAATGAACTTGGATAGATCGGTATCCTTGGCCAATGCTTCGACGCGGTCCTTCACGTAGGCGGCATCGACCGTCACGGCTTCGCCCGATCGGTCGGAGGCCTCAAACGAGATTTCATCAAGCACGCGCTCCATCACGGTTTGAAGGCGGCGTGCTCCGATGTTCTCGACGGTTGCGTTCACTTCGACGGCGGTATCTGCGAGCGCGTCGATGGCGTCATCGGTGAAAATGAGTTCGAGGCCCTCTGTCGCCATCAGGGCCACGTACTGCTTGATGAGGCTGGCTTCGGGTTCGGTCAGGATGCGGCGCATGTCTTCGCGCGAGAGTGCCTGCAGTTCAACGCGGATCGGCAGTCGGCCCTGCAGCTCGGGCAGCAGGTCGGAAGGCTTGGCGACGTGGAATGCACCTGAAGCTATGAACAGGATGTGATCGGTTTTGACGGGGCCATGCTTCGTTGCGACCGTCGTGCCTTCGATCAAGGGCAGGAGATCGCGCTGGACGCCTTCGCGGGAGACGTCTGCGCCCGAACGTCCGCCTTCCGCGCGCGAACAAATCTTGTCAATCTCATCGAGGAAGACGATGCCGTCGTTTTCGACTGCGCGCATGGCTTCGGCGACGATCTGGTCGCTGTCGATCAGCTTGTCGCTTTCCTCGGCGATGAGAATGTCGTGGCTGTTGGCAACTGTGATGCGGCGCGACTTCATGCGCTGGCCGAAAGCCTTGCCGAGCATGTCGGAAATGTTGATAGCACCGATCGAGCCGCCCGGCTGGCCGGGGATGTCGAACATGGGCATGCCACCACCGGTATCGGCGACTTCGACCTCGATTTCCTTGTCGTCGAGTTCGCCGTTGCGCAGGCGACGGCGGAAACTGTCGCGGGTGGTTTCCGAGGCCGTCGCGCCGACGAGAGCATCGAGCACGCGCTTTTCGGCGTTGAGTTCGGCTTTGGCGCGGACTTCTTTTCGGCGGACTTCGCGCACGAGGCCGATGCCGACTTCGACGAGATCGCGCACGATGCTCTCGACGTCGCGACCGACGTATCCGACTTCAGTGAACTTCGTGGCTTCAACCTTCATGAAGGGTGCGCCCGCCAGCCTGGCGAGCCGGCGCGAAATTTCTGTTTTGCCGACACCGGTCGGGCCGATCATCAGAATGTTTTTCGGCAGGACCTCTTCCTTCAGGTCACCTGTAATCTGCTGGCGTCGCCAGCGGTTGCGCAGAGCGATCGCGACGGCGCGCTTCGCGTCGTTCTGGCCGACGATATAGCGGTCGAGTTCGGAGACGATTTCGCGCGGGGAGAAAGTGGTCATTTCTTTTGAAGGCTTTCTTTTCACTAAGCGAATATGCGTGCGGGGCAAGGTTGATTTGCCGTCATGATGTTGCGACGAGCTTGAGGCCGATGATGCTCGTGATCAGAAGAGATAAGAAGGCAAGACGCATGGCGGTGGCCGGTTCGCCATATAGCGCCAGACCGATGATGGCGGTACCGGTAGCACCGATGCCGGTCCAGACCGCATAGGCGGTTCCCAGCGGGATTGCTGTCTCGCCGATTATCGAGCGGTTAAGGCAGTAAAAACTTATGCAGCCCGCGGCCACGAAGGCCAATGTCGGGACGAGCCTCGTGAAACCTTCCGTGTAGCGGAACAA
>CAYGRH010000199.1:0-6409 GCA_964352165.1 uncultured Hyphomicrobiaceae bacterium
ATGCTGGCCCGGTCCAGCATCTGCTGGCGGCCGATGTTTTCGCGGTGGGCGACGTAGATCATCTCCTTGGTGATGATGCCGGCCTTGGCGAACTCGTATTGCGTGACGGGCGCGCCGTCCTTGCTGCGGAAGGGGCGCTCCTTGTTGGGGAAGTCGCGGGCGAGCGCCTTGCCGGAGACGTTGCCGTTGTCCTCTGGGCGGATCTCGCGGCCGTCGTACTGCTCGACGCCGCCGCGCTCGACGATCCATGTTTCGCGGATGCGCGGGAGGCCCTTCTCGACATCGATCTGCGCGCTGGTGTCAGTGTAGGGGCCGGAGGGATCGTAGACGCGGAAGGTGGGCTGGTCGGGATCGGAAAGCGCGATCTCGCGGAAGGGCACGCGCACGTCGGGATGGGCATCAGGCGCGGAGTAAACCTTCGAGGAGGCTGAGATGGGTCCGGTCGTGACTTTCGGGACCATCAGGTCGCTTGAGCGGGTGATTTTGTTCATTGCTTCTTTCCGTCTTTCTTGTTCGTCGGGTTTGTTATCGAATTGTGAGTTCAGCCGGCGCGACCGGTAAGGCCGGCGAGCAGAAGGAGTGCGCCGAGAACGGCGACAACCACGAGGTAGGGTTTGAGATAGCGGTCCTGGAGCATCTGTTCTCCAAGTTCGAGGGACGGGTTCGGATCGATCATCAGCAACAGACCCTTGAGGGCTGCGATCCAGCCGAAGGCGCTGACGATGCCTGCAAGGAGGTCGGTCCAGATGTTGTGTGAAATGATCATGGCTGTGCCGAGTGCGAAGGTGAACGCGGCGGTCACGAAGGTCAGGGCGTGGTTCGATTTGAACTCAGCGAGGATGGCGGACCAGCGGGCGGGCTTCAGCCAGCCGCCGAGGCTGGCCGCGAGCATATAGGCGCCCAACGCCGTGGCCAGACTGAGCGTCAGCGGAATTTGAGTTGAGATCATGCGCGTCTCCGTCCCTTCGCCGGTGCTAGCCGGGCAGGTTCAAAGGGTGCTCGCGCATGTGCCAGCGCGATCTCAGCCGGTCACTTCCGGCGCCCCTCGGTTCAACTGGTGGGATAGTGAAATGGGCACGGGGTAAATGCAAGGGCAATCACGACGTCCTGCGACCTTCGGTGGTGTGTTGGCGGGGAATGGGGCGGGGATTTGGCACGGGCTCCGGTCCTTGTCCGTATGTGTGCGGACATCGGCTGGAATTTGCCGATATTGGCGCGGTGGCGGCTCCCATTTCGGGCGCATTCGGGGGTGCGTCTGGGGCCTCGACTTAACTATCTCCAGGATCATTTCATGGCTTCGCTCATTCGCACGACGATCATTGTTTTTATTGCCGGGTTCATTGCGCTGTTTGCGGTCCGGTTGGCCTATGAATATGTCGCGGGGCCCGACAGAGCCGGTATTTCCCAGCCACAGCAATCGCGAGGCGGCATGGTGGGCATGTTCTCTTTTGCCAGTGGCGTTAAAAATTACGCTTCAACCAAGCTGAAATCGTTGAGCACTACAGCAGGTGTTACGGCTGCCGGCGGGGGCGTCGATCAAAAATACGAAAAGATCGCGAGTGTCGGTTTGCGTTCGAAGGATTTCGACGCGGATGAAAAGGGGCTGAGGGGGCTGATCGCCGAGAACTCCGCGCTGGTACAATTCGAACAGCGCGAGGGGCTTGAGGGCCGGCGTACGCTTCGGCTTGCCATCGGTGTCGCGCCGGACCTGTTCGATGTGTTTGTCGAGAAGGTGCAGACGTTCGGGCGGTTAAGCGGGCTTACCATCAACAAGACCGACAAGACGAACGAATACCGGGAGCTTAAGGCCAAGCGCGTGTCGCTGGAAAAGGCGTTGTCGTCGCTTGGCGAGTTGAAGCAACGTGAAGGCAAGGTCGGAGAGATGATCGACCTTGAAAAGCGTATCTTAGAATTGCAGGAGGCGATCCAATCTCTTGGGGTCAATCTCGGCGACTTTGATGCGGAAAACGAGTTCGTGACGGTCAAGGTTCTGCTGGCGGAAGGGGCGGCTGCGGCCTCGCGCGGCGTTGCGGTCTTCAAGCGGGCGATGAAGGCGCTTGAATGGACGGTCGAGACCTACGCGTTGATCTGGCTGGGACTGGCTGGCGCGCTTGTTGCTGCCTTCATCGGAGCGCATCTCGTCCGGCTAGGCGTGAACCTCGCTGCACGATCGGAAGGGCAAGCGAGCACGAAGACTGGTTGAGCTTTGCTTGTTGGCGAAGAGCCTGACAGGCCGTCTTCAGGCCGCCTTCAATGCAAGATCGGCTTGTTCAATCCACGAGCGGATTTTCTCGATATCGGGGGCTGCTCCATCGCGCAGCAGGCGTTGGCCATCGTTCGTGGAGGCAAAACGCAGGATCGCAGCCGAAAGTTCGGCGGCGTCTGCCTCGGCGACGGCTTGGGCGGTGCGATAGCCTGCCCCGGCGAGAAGCTGTGCATGCGTGCCGCGTAGGCCGGGTATTTCCATGACGAGGCGTGCCTGTTCCTGCCAGAGCCGGATGGTTTTGGCGTCGATGTGGCGGTAGTCGACGGTCTCGGCGACCTCGTCGGGATCGGCGCGCAACAGGTCAGCTACGGTCAGGATGCCGGCTGAGGCAAGGCGGCCTGCCGTACGCTCGCCAATGCTGGGCGCATCAACGATGTCGTCCTGCTTCGACAGGTAGACTCGCGGGCTGCGATTTGTAGCGGCACTTGTGTTATCGGCGATGGGTTCGATGTTGGGAGCGCGTTTCTCGGCTGTTTCCGTTCGGGCTGCTGTTGCCGTCGCGGGGATCTCAGGCAAAGCCTGGGGCGCGGGGCGGGATTTCTCCGAGGACGCTAGTTCGGCAAGCGCGGCGGCCTGACTCGCGATCTGTCTGCGGGCTTCGCTGATTGCCTGCGGAGATGGTGATGCCGAAAGGGTGTTCGGCTTTGTGGAGTTTGTGGGGGTCGGCTTGCGCTCTGCTTTACGCGTGCGGTCGAGGCGCTCGGTTTGCTCCTTGCGCCGTGCCTTGCGCTCGGGGGCTGCCACCTCGCGCTCGTGAAGGTCGCGGACAACGCGGTCATCCTCGGGCAAGGTCTTGTCAACTCTGCCAGTGGTTTGCAGTTCATCGAACATGGCTGCAACGACACGGCGATCCTCGGCGTCGTCGAGTTTCTTCAAGACCCACTTGGAAGGGATCTTGAGTGTTGCAATCAAAGTTTGGGCGGTGAGTGTCACCTTCTCGGGTGTTACGCCGCTTTCTGCAATCGCGCGATCGAGGATCAGGGCGTAGCCTGCCGCTGCGCGCACGAGGAGCCCGCCTATAAAGGCACGGCTGATCTTGTCGAGGCCTGTTTCCGGCTTTACCGCGCCAGCTTCAAGATCGTAATGCGCAATGAGCTTTCCGTAGAAAGTATTCGAATGGTCTGCTGAGGCGCAGACGAATTCTTCGATCCATGTTTCACTATCGGGCAGCACGATGCTGGGCTCGCGCCGGCCTTTTTGCGCCTCGGCGAAAAGTGAATTGTAAGTGCGGTTGATGGACCATTCGACCGCGCGATGCATGGAGTTTTCAGCTTCCGACTGGGCGGTGTGGAAGGGCATCACGGGGTCTGTGTAGTAGTGGCTGAGCACGCCTGCTGCGTAAGCGGCTTCACTCCACTGCTTGTCGCGCAGGGCCGTTACGAGATGAGTGTACCAATTGCGCGCCTTTTCGGGTGCGCCGCCCCAATATTTGTCGCCGGGATGAAGGACGTGGTTTTTGAAGTCCTTGAACTCCTTGTCCGGTGCCTTTGAGCCTTCAAGGTAGAGTTCGGCATGCTTGAGAAAAAGCCGCCGCCAGTTTTCGGCATCAGGAGAGGCCAGCCGGTTTAACGCATCGAGCGCCAGTTTGTGGTGCGTGCCGTTGGCGTGCGCGGCATAAACGATCTTGAACAGCATGGACATTGCGCGCTCCTGGGGTGCGTCTTCGGCATTAGGTCTTATTTTCCGGCAGGTTATGTGAGTCGAACCGATTGAGAAATGCTCGCGTCTGCAACTTGTAAACTGAACTGTGAGTTGGTGCGTTTGCTGACGTATCTGGAACAAGCAGCAACAGGTAACTGGTGGCGATGGGTGGCGGGAAAACGAATCGGGGCCAGGAATTGAGTGCCTCATCGGACATCGATTTGCGTGGCAAAGGCGCGCGCGTCGTGCTCGTTCTGGGCGATCAGTTGTCGATGGATATCTCCAGCCTGCGTTCCGCGCGCAAGACCCGTGACGTCGTGCTGATCGCGGAGGTTCACGACGAAGCGACATATGTGCGCCATCACAAGAAGAAGATCGCGTTTTTATTTTCCGCGATGCGCCACTTTGCAGCCGAACTGCGGGGCGAGGGATGGCATGTCGACTACGTGGAGCTTGACGACAAAAGCAACACGGGGAGTTTCCCGGGCGAGGTGGCGCGCGCACTGAAGCGGCATGACGCGGCAGGTGTCGTGGTCACGGAACCGGGCGAATGGCGGGTCGCGCAGATGATTGAAGCATGGCCCGATGAGCTGGGCGTTAGCGTCGACGTTCTGGACGATGACCGCTTCATTTGTTCGCGCGATGAATTTTCCACATGGGCGGAGGGGCGGAAGTCTCTCCGCATGGAGCATTTTTATCGAGAGATGCGCCGCAAGACCGGTTTGTTGATGGATGGCGGCGAGCCGGTTGGCGGACAATGGAATTTCGACCACGACAATCGCAAGCCGGCGAAGGCTGACTTGTTTATGCCGGCGGTCAGGCGGTTTGAGCCGGATGAAACAACGCGGGAGGTTCTCGATCTTGTCGCCTCGCGTTTTGGCAATCATTTTGGTGATCTTGAACCGTTCTGGTTCGCGACAACTCGCGGTGACGCTCGCCAGGTGCTCGATCACTTTATTGCCGAGGCTCTGCCGAGGTTCGGCGATTTCCAGGATGCGATGCTGCGCGATGAGCGGTTCCTCTACCATTCGCTCATTTCCGGCTACATCAATGCGGGGCTGCTTGGCCCACTCGAAGTCTGCCGCGCGGTTGAGGCCGCCCACGCGCGCGGTGATGCGCCGATCAATGCCGTGGAAGGCTTCATCAGGCAGATCATCGGCTGGCGCGAATATGTGCGCGGTATCTACTGGCTCAAGATGCCGGACTACGCGGACGCTAATTTCTTCGGCAATGCGAGATCGCTGCCAGATTTTTACTGGACGGGCGAGACGGGCATGGCGTGTCTTTCCCACGCTATCGGTCAGACACGCGAAGAGGCCTACGCGCATCACATCCAGCGGCTGATGGTGACGGGCAACTTTGCGCTCATTGCCGGCGTCGACCCGCATGAGGTGCATGAATGGTATCTGATGGTTTACATCGATGCCTATGAGTGGGTGGAGATGCCCAATACCATCGGCATGAGCCAATTTGCCGACGGCGGGCTTCTGGGGTCGAAGCCCTATGCGGCAAGCGCCAACTACATTTCCAAGATGTCGGATTACTGCAGCGGGTGCCGGTATGACGCCAAATCGCGTGCCGGCGAAAATGCCTGCCCGTTTAATTTTCTGTATTGGGATTTTCTGGCGCGCAACGAGGACAAGCTCAAGGACAATCGGCGCATGGCGATGATCTATGGCACATGGCGCAAGTTGGACGCGAACGAGAAGCGCGCCATCCGCGCGAAGGCTCGTGCGTTTCTGGATGACGTCGCACCGGTCAAAGGCTGAACTTTCCAGGCTCGAACCGTCAGGTCTCGTTGGGCCGCCCGCAGACATCGGGCGAGGGCGTCATGGCGGCAAGACGCGAGAAGACCCCGAGGATTTCGACGGGAGACGCCTGCGTTACCGCACCGTCGGACACTTCCTCACGCGACCACATCCAGCTTTGAGCCGGGTCATGCCGCATAGACCATTCGGGAAACAGACGGCTATTGATTTGGCTCTCGGTCAGTTTGATCACATCGATATGCCGATCGTCACGGCAGATGCGGCCGAAGGCGGAAAGAACAGCGTCGCTTGGGCCTTCCAGAAGTTGCAGAAAAAGATCCTCTCGGCACACGAGGGCACCGGTAATCCCATCGCGCTCATTGTTGCGCCGCGCGGTCGCGAGGATGCCTCGCAGCACCAAATCGTCGAAGCCGAATGGCTTTGAAGCGTAGATGAGCTGAATGTCCGTCACGATGGCCTCCTGGGAGAAACGGTTTGGCGTGAGACGGTGAAAAGTCGATTGTCTGAGGTTAGCACGAATACCGCTGCAGGTTGAGGCTGTTTGCTTTACCGGGGGGCGAAGTGGCACATCGCAACCATCGGCGTTAGATTTGGGCACAAAATATGGGAACAGTGCTGACGAGTGATGAAAGGGGCTTGATGACCGAGAACTGCGAAATCCGGATTTTTGTCGACGCGGATGCGTGTCCGGTAAAGGACGAAGTTTACCGCGTAGCTTTCCGATATCAGGTGC
>CAYGRH010000200.1:0-6362 GCA_964352165.1 uncultured Hyphomicrobiaceae bacterium
GCCGACCACGGCCTTGTCGCGCTGGGCGTCCGCTTCGGACTGATCGAGCTTCTTCAGCGGGGGCGAGGAGGCGACGGCGAGCGCGATGTTGGTTGCGAGTGCTGTCTTACCCATCGAAGGACGGCCGGCAAGGACGATGAGGTCGGAAGATTGAAGCCCGCCCATTTTGCGGTCGAGATCGATGAGGCCCGTCGGCAGACCCGACAAACCGCCACCGCGCATACGGGCCGCGTTGGCCATGTCGATGGCGTCGGTGAGCGCGGAGGTAAAGCTGGTAAATCCGCTGCCGTATTTGCCCTGCTCGGCGATCTGATACAGGCGGCCTTCGGCTTCCTCGATCTGCTTAGAGGGCGTTTCGTCGACGGAACTATCGTACGCGCCGTTGACCAGATCCTCGCCGATGATGATGAGGTTGCGGCGGATGGCTAAGTCGTAGACCGTCTGGCCGTAGTCGCGCGCGTTGATGATCGTCGTCGCGTTGGCTGCCAGCCGTCCAAGATACTGCGGTACGGTCAAGTTCTCGTCGATCGGCTCGTGATTCTCAAAGAACGTGCGCAGCGTGATCGGAGTCGCCTGCTTGCCAGCGTGGATTATCTTGCCTGTCGTCTCATAGATCTGGGCGTGCAGGGGGTCGAAGAAATGCTCCGCCTGCAGGAAGCTTGCGACACGGTCCATTGCCTCATTGTTAATGAGGATTGCACCGAGCAACGCCTGCTCAGCCTCGATGTTGTGAGGCGGCTGGCGGAAGTGCATTGGCTCCTCGGCGCTGGCAGCGGCTTGGAGTTTTTCGGCGGGGAGGAGGTTTTGCTGTGTCATGAGCCGGAAGCTAGGTGATTCCGTCTGGAAGTGGGGTGCGGTCTTCGGCGTCAACCCCAGTGGTCCACGTAATGCACATGCGGGCGGGCTGGTTTGCGTTTGTGCTTGTCAGGGCATTTTTGCCGCTATCGCGCGGCGTTCGATTCGGTTGTGCAGACACGCCGATCCGCGTTGCCGTTGCGCCATGAAAAACGCCGGGCGCTGAGGCCCGGCGTTCTTGCCATTCCTGCAATCAACTCAGCCTGAGAGACAGAGCTTCAAGCGTTGTTTTCGTCGCCTGCGTCTTCGCCGGCGTCAGTGGCAGCGTCTGGGGCAGCTTCGTCGCTGGCAGCATATCCGCCTTCATCTGCATCTGGATCGAAGGTTTCGAGTTCGATCTCTTCGTCCTTGATGATGGTGACGTCTTCACCGCGTGCCTGACGCTCGGCTTCGTCTTCAGAGCGGGCGACGTTGATGATGACCTTGACGATGACTTCGGGGTGAAGCTGGACTTTGACGTCATGCAGACCCAGCGCCTTGATGGGGCGCTCAAGAACGACTTGACGGCGATCGATGGAAAAGCCGCCCTCGGTGACGACTTCGGCGATGTCGCGGGTGGAGACGGAGCCGTAGAGCTGGCCCGTGTCGCCTGCCTGCCGGATCGAGGTGAAGGACTGACCGTCGAGCTTTTCGGCAACGGCTTCGGCTTCCTTCTTGTGCTCGAGGTTTTCAGCTTCGAGGTGCGTGCGCTGGGTTTCGAACTGGGCGAGGTTTTCCTTGGTGGCGCGAAGAGCCTTCTTCTGCGGCAGAAGGAAGTTGCGCGCGTAGCCGTTCTTGACGTTTACGACGTCGCCCATCTGGCCGAGGCTGCCGACGCGCTGCAATAAGATGACCTGCATTGGTATAACTCCTTTGTCTTTCGTTTGGTTGGGCCTTTCGGCCAAGCTTGGATTTCGTGGTTCATTTGCGGGACGGGATGGTCTTGGTGTCTCCGTCCGGTAATTCGATCAGGCTCCAGGCGGTCCGCCGGAGGAGGGCGGACTGGCGGGAGGGCCTGCACCAGGAGGGCCTGCACCGGGTGGGCCGCGCAGAAAATCCCGCCGAAGCGGCGAGAACGATTCTGTCAGCCCGATAATGGCAACGATGATCGTGAGGCCGGAATTGATGAACAGGGCGGCATACATGGCAGTGAGCAGAAATGGCCGCCAGGATTTGCCGCGCGTGACGTAATGGATGATCGCCAGGCCGAGCAGCACATAGGCGAGGTAGAAGGCACCGGTGACTGCGGTGCCGAAAAGGCCGATGGTTCCGGGCGCCAGGCTTGCCATCATGGCGACGGCGAGTACCAGCGAAGTTCCCGCGGGATAAACCAGGGTGGCCAGGTCAGGCCATTGGCGCAGCAAATGACCGGAAGCGAGTGCCATCTTGCCTGCAAGCCAAAGGTTGAGCAGGTGGCTCGACATGATCGAGATCGTGGTCACGGCTGGGAGAATGCGCAGCGTGATGTCGGTCATCGCCACAAGGTCTTCTTCCTTGAGCTTGTTGCCTTCCGTCACGCCTGCCAGCTGCTGGGCCAGCACTTCCTCGATGAATTTGCGAATGGCCGCGCGGAGCTGGTCGAGATCGTTGCCCATGATGGCGAGCATCAGGATGGCCAGAACGCAAGACATCGCTGCGGACCACAATAACAACCGGCCGATGGGATACCATTCGGAAGCTGTCGCGCCGGTCTGGGGATCGCGGACTTCGCGGCCCAATTGGGCGAGGTAACACAGGACGACGACGGGAGCGATCTGCGTCGCGGCGAAGACGAGGCCGGCCAGCGGATTGACGAGGATGGCGATCACGCCACCGGCGATGGCGGCTGCAAATGCAGCAGACAGCCAGCTCACGCCCAGGCCAACGAGGAAGATCGGCAACGGAGTGATCATGAACAGGAAGATCGACAGGATCCCGCCGCTCATTGCCGAAGCAAACATGACCGTCGTCAATAGGCCTGCGCCTATTCCGTAAAGAATAGCATTTGTCATCGTGTCAGCTGTCCCGCTCTGTGGCGGTTAGAGATGGGGGCTTTCGCACCCAATCCCAACCCAATCAGGTCGTCACGATTGAAAACAATTCGCGAGGTGGAAGCGGCGGCCCCGTATAAGGCCGCCGCCTGTTATTACTTCAGCACGTAAGGCAACAGGCCCAGGAATCGCGCGCGCTTGATGGCGCGGGCGAGTTCGCGCTGCTTGCGCGCGGAAACGGCCGTGATGCGGCTTGGGACGATCTTGCCGCGCTCGGATACGTAGCGGCCGAGAAGGCGGACGTCCTTATAATCAATCTTCGGTGCACCATCGCCGCTGAACGGGCAGGTCTTGCGGCGGCGGTTGAAGGGGCGGCGAGGGCCGCCTGCTGGAGGTGCCATGGATCAGGACTCCGAATTTTCGTTATTGTCGCGGGGAGGCCGGGGACCACGAGGGCCACGGTCGTCGGAACGAGGCGGGCGAGGACCGCGGTCGCCACGATCGCCACGAGGGCCGCCGCGGTCACCACGATCGCCACGAGGACCGCCACGATCGCCACGATCGCCGCGCGGGCCGCCACGGTCGTCGCGGTCGGATTTGCGCATCATGATCGAGGGTTCGGTTTCGTGCTCTTCGACCTTCAGGGTGATCGAGCGAAGAATATCCGTCGACAGGCCCATGCGGCGCTCCATCTCGGAAACCGCTGCGGGCGGTGCGTCGATGTTCAGCATCGTATAGTGGGCTTTGCGGTTCTTCTTGATCTTGTAGGCAAGCGCCTTCAGACCCCAGTATTCAGACTTGGCGATTTTGCCGCCGTTCTGCTCGATGATATCGGTGAATTCTTTCGTCAGCGCTTCAACCTGCGCATTCGAAACGTCCTGGCGCGCCAGGAAAACATGCTCGTAGAGCGGCATGCGGACAAGCCTTCCAGTTAGATCCTAATTGTCCGTTCCGGCGCAAAGCCCCCATGGGCCTGGTTGACGCCGTTCGGCGCCGACTGGAAGGCCCACCAGGATACCCAAAGAGCGGAGACACTGGGAAACGAGCGTTTTGCCCGCGCTTCAAAGTCTGCTGGGTCGCGCTAGAGCGCACCATACAACTTGGAAGTTTCCCGTTCAGCCCCCAACCGGAGCGGGTGGAATGGCGGTTTATACATGATCGCGCGTCGGCATCAAGGGCTTTGAAGCGCTTAACCATCAGGCAGACCGCCCCTCTGGGGGCTGTTATAGATGTGCTTTCGGTGCGAGTTGATGACGATTTTTGCGGCTGGCCGGCGAAAATCATCGGGTTTATGGCCTCCGGCTTGACAGACGACGTGAGGCCATGGCTTAAGCCCGCAACCCTCAATGAGCCTCATTGCGGCGGTTTGCGTGCCGGATTTGCCCGGCGAAACGCCTCATGAGCGATAGCAATAAAGGAATTCGGCCCGTGGCGGTTGCTTTGGTATTTCCCGGTCAGGGCAGTCAGGATGTCGGCATGGGCCGCGCGCTGGCGGATGCGTTTCCCGCGGCAAAGGCCGTGTTCGACGAGGTAGATGACGCACTCGGGGTCAAGTTGTCCCAGATCATGTGGGACGGGCCGAAAGAGACGCTGACGCTGACTGAAAACGCGCAACCTGCGCTGATGGCTGTTTCGATGGCCGTCATGCGGGTTTTGGAGGCGGAACACGGATTTGTGCTGGCCGACAAGGTGAAGTTCGTTGCCGGGCATTCGCTGGGGGAATATTCGGCTCTCGCTGCTGCTGGAACGTTCAGCCTGACCGATGCGGCGCGGCTTTTACAACTCAGAGGCCGGGCCATGCAGGCTGCGGTGCCCGTAGGGCAGGGGGCCATGGCCGCGCTGCTGGGCGTTGGGATGGATGTCGCCGTGAAGGTTGCGGCTGAAGCGGCCGAGGGCGAGGTCTGTCAGGTTGCCAATGACAATGAGCCGACGCAGGTCGTGTTGTCAGGCCATAAGACAGCGATCGACCGGGTTATGGCAATCGGCAAGGCGCATGGTGTTCGCCGCGCGGTGCCGCTGCCGGTTTCAGCACCGTTCCACTGCGCTCTGATGCAGCCAGCAGCCGATGCGATGGCAGAGGCGTTGACAAAGGTCGAGGCGCGCAAGCCTGCGGTGCCGGTTGTTACCAATGTGACTGCGGGGCCGGTCAGCGATCCTGCAGAAATCCGCAACCGGCTTGTCGAGCAGGTCACCGGTACGGTTCGCTGGCGCGAGTGTGTCGGCTATCTGGCTGAGGCCGGTGTCACGGACGTCTACGAGATCGGTTCGGGCAAGGTTCTTGCCGGGCTGGTCAAGCGCATTAACAAGGACTTCAACGCGAGCAGCATTGGCAGCCCCGAGGACATCGCAGCAAGCGCGCTGATCACCGGCTGATCGCAAGGGCAACACCGCCGCACGGAGCGCTTGGCAGTTTGGGCGCGTCGGCAAGAGCACGCGACAGCGCCTTCAATCGGGATGGCGCGTTCAATCAGGAATGGAACTATGGCTGACATGTTTGATCTAACTGGCAAGACGGCGCTTGTAACCGGTGCGACGGGCGGTATCGGTGAAGCTATCGCGCGCGCGTTCCACAAGGCAGGCGCGACGGTCGGTGTTTCCGGCCGGCAGGTTGAAAAACTTGATGCGCTCGCTAGTGAGTTGGGCGACCGGGTTCACGTTCTGCCGTGCGATCTGGCCAACCGCGAACAGGTCTCGAAGCTGATCGATGAGGCAATTGCAAAGCTGGGACGGCTCGACATCCTTGTTAACAACGCGGGGATGACGAAAGACAACTTGTTCATGGTGATGAAGGACGAGCAGTGGGACGATGTGATCGCGGTCAACCTGACTTCGACGTTCCAGCTCATGCGTGCTGCGGCGCGGCACATGATGCGCAATAAGACCGGCTACGGGCGAATCATCAACATGTCGTCGGTCTCAGGTGTGTTCGGAAACCCCGGGCAAGGCAACTATGCGGCCTCGAAAGCCGGCATGATCGGCATGACGAAGTCGCTGGCGCGTGAAGTCGGTTCGCGTGGAATCACTGCGAACTGCATCGCGCCGGGCTTCATCAAGACGCCCATGACCGATGCTTTGAACGAAAAACAAGTCGAAGAAATCTCGAAAATGATCCCAGCCCAGCGGTTCGGATCACCTGAAGATATTGCCGCGGGCGCGCTGTATCTGGCGAGCGATGCCGGTGGCTACGTGACGGGCCAAACCCTTCATATCAATGGAGGAATGGCAATGATCTAACTGCCCGAATGGGGCCGACCCGAGGGTGTTGCGTGCAGTCATTCAAGCGCGCCCATTTGCTGGTCAAGGTCTGGGAAACGTGTTAACGAGCCGTCGCTTGGGCATATGGCAGGCTTGCCTTGTGCCGCCACGTTAGGCACAAGCATTGGCTGGAACTCTCAGACCTTGACGGCCGCCTTTATATGGGTCGCGCTCTACAGGGCGGCTGGGCCGACTAGGCGGATCGTTTCGACGACCGCTGAATATCTGGGAACTACAGATCTTTATTGAAAAGGACACGAGGGACGAAGATGAGCGATGTCGCAGAGCGCGTGAAGAAAATTG
>CAYGRH010000201.1:0-6324 GCA_964352165.1 uncultured Hyphomicrobiaceae bacterium
CAGCGACGCCTCCGAAAAGAAGACATCGTGCTTGATGTTGAGGGCGGCGAGATCCTCCCTGATCATCGCCAGCATGGCGTTGATGGAAGTCTGGCGCACGAAGGGGAGCCATTCGTTCTCGGGCATGTCGAGGAGTTTGCGCCCATGCTGTTCGGCCAGCGCCTTGCCGACGGGAATGAGGTAGTCGCCGGGGTAGAGGCCTTCGGGGATATCGCCGATGTCTTCGCCCAGCGCCTCGCGGTAGCGCAGGAAGGCGGAGCGGGCCAGGACGTCGACCTGTCCGCCGGCATCGTTGATGTAGTACTCGCGGGAGACATCATAGCCCGTGAATGCCAGCAGGCTTGCCAGCGCATCGCCGAACACCGCGCCGCGGCAATGGCCGACGTGCATCGGGCCGGTGGGGTTGGCCGAGACGTATTCGACGTTGACTCGGCCGCCCTTGCCGATATCGATGCGGCCGAATGCTGGGCCTTCGTTCAATATTGCTGCGATGACGTCATGCCAGAAGGCAGGCTTGAAGCGTATGTTGAGGAAGCCTGGACCGGCAACGTCGACGCTGTCGATCTCTTCGACGCGCTCTAAGTGGGCTTTCAGCTTTTCGGCGATGTCGCGCGGCTTCATCTTTACCGGCTTGGCCAACACCATCGCGATGTTGGAGGCGATGTCGCCATGAGTTGGATCGCGCGGGTTTTCTGATTCCACCACCGGCAGAACAACGTTAGCAGGCAATTCGCCCGCGGCCTGCATGGCGCTCAGGGCCTTGCCGATGAGTTTGTCGACGTGCTCGAACACGTTCGTGGTGGCGGGGGGCGTGGCGGGCATAATGGCTCGAAAACCTCGGCTTGAGAAACTGGAAACCAATAAGGGCAGGAGAAAGCGGCAGGCGCCGTTTGCCTCGTCCGGTGGCGGCTATCGCAATTCCGGGGTGACGTCAAACAGCCGGCGGTGTTCGGCGATCGCAAGCCGATCGGTCATCCCGGCGACGAAATCGCCAGCGAGCCTCGCCAGCCTGCGGCCTTCCAGCCCGTCAGCTGCCTGCCGCCATCCGTCGTGCATGTCTTTTGGCTCGTTCAAGTAACGCTCAAACAGGTCGCACACGATCTGCTCGGCGTCCGTCATGACGCGCATTACGCGGGGATGCCTGTAGACCTTGGCGAACATGAATTCCTTCAGCGCTTTCAGCTCTAATTCCAGCGGGCCGGAGAAGGCAATGACGTGGGTCTTTGCTGAGCGGATATCGTCGGGGCTGTCGGGTGCGAGGGCAGCCAGTCTGTTGCGACTTTCGGTAATCACGTCGGCGATCATCGATGTGATCATGCGGCGTGTGATTTCATAGATGGCGCGCGGGTCGCCGGAATGTGCATCACCGGACTCGTCCATCGTCCGGCGTGCAATCGGACCGGCAAGCGGAGCATCCATCAGATCGCGCACGCCGATCAACCCGGCACGCAGGGCATCGTCAATGTCGTGGTTGACGTAGGCGATGTCATCGGACAGGGCTGCAACCTGGGCTTCGGCGCTGGCGTAGGTTTCAAGATTTAGGCCACGCGAAAGGCCAAGCGCGGCCACGACCTTGATAACTGCGTCGCTGCCACCTTCGCCCTTGATGACCGGACCGTTGTGCTTGGCGAGCCCTTCGAGCGTCTCCCACGTCAGGTTCAGGCCATCGAAGCCACGATATTTGCGCTCAAGACGGGACACGACACGAAGCGACTGTGCGTTGTGATCGAAGCCACCGAACTCGGCCATTGCGCTCTGCAATGCGCGCTCGCCTGCGTGGCCAAAGGGCGAATGACCCAGGTCGTGGGCAAGGGCAAGGACTTCGGCGAGGTCCTCATCAAGGCAGAGTTGCCGGGCAATGGTGCGCGCGATCTGAGCCACTTCGAGGGAATGCGTGAGCCTAGTGCGGTAATGGTCGCCTTCGTGGAATACGAAAACCTGCGTTTTGTAGGTCAGGCGGCGAAAGGGCGTTGAGTGGAGCACTCGGTCGCGGTCGCGCTGAAATGGGCTGCGGGTCGGGCATTCGGACTCAGCGTGCACCCGACCACGACTTGGAATGGCGCTTGCCGCATAAACCGCTGGCGCGCGCTCGCCCGGGCTCAGGGCTGCGCCGTAGTTGTGGTGGTTGCTGTCACGAACGGGTTGCGTCCGGCTCATTGATTGCCGCTCCGTCTTTCAGATTCGCATGGATCGGCTCGTTCTAGCAGCGAATTGGCGGTTTGCGGGACTTTGATCGGCTCTGTGCGGCAATGGCGCAAAGGCTTCGGGCGCGGGCGCTCCTGTAACTGATAGTTGGCAACCCTGTTAAAGTGGTCTTCATCTGCCTATTTGACAGTGGCGGGCCGAGCCTTATCCTCCTGCACAAAATCGAAGGTCAGAACTGTCGACCAGAATTACCGCTTTGTCCCGTTGGGCCGCGTTGTCACGCGCCATCGGGCAGAGCGAATTGAAATTACAGGTGAAAACCGGTCATGAGCGAAAACGTCGTCGTTACGGAAGCTGCCGCAAAGCGCATCTGTGAAATCGTTGCAACCGAGAGCCAAAACAAGCTACTGCGCGTCAGCGTCGAGGGCGGCGGCTGCTCGGGGTTCCAATACAAATTCGATCTGGTTGCAGAGCCACAAGCGGACGATACCGTGCTTGAGCGCGATGGTGCCAGGGTCCTAATCGATCCCGTGTCGCTGGGGTTCCTAGAAGGGTCTCACATCGACTTTGTGGACGATCTCATCGGGGCTGCCTTCCAGATCCGCAATCCGAATGCCACGGCATCGTGCGGTTGCGGCACCAGCTTCGCGTTGTAAGAGCTGCCGACGCGCGTCCTATTTTGGGATCAGCGTTTCGCTGGCGCGGCCCTTGTCCCATGTCCCGTGCAGGACGCCGTCGGAACTAAGGTTGTAAATCACGGGATAACGCCCACCGAAGTTCACGACCATGCGGCCATTCTTCAACGTGCCCTTGCCCCGGTATGTCTGGCCACCGGTGATCAGCCACGTCATCGCAACCTTATTCCCGTTGACGGCGACGACGGCTGTACCAGTGTACTTCGAGCCATTGCGATTGGTGCCATGCACGTCGTAGGTGCCATCTGGAATGACGTAGGTTTCGGCGAACTGTTTACCGGCAGCAGGGGCTGCGGCCGATGGGAGAGGTGAACCCAGCGACAGAATGCAGAGGCAGGCGATCAAGGCGAAACGAACCGATTGCATGAATGCTCCTGTGATCAAAATGGTGTGGGTGTGGCGCCCGCATCGGTTGCCTGCGCACTTGACGTCATGGGTTCAATCCAGCCCGGGATTGTAAACCGGCAATCTGACGGAAATCTTACGAAACGCCTTCAATGGCGGGGGATATGCCTTATGAAAATCGCGACCTGGAACATCAACGGGGTTAAGGCGCGGCTTGAGACGGCGCTGACCTGGCTCGGGGAAGCCTCGCCCGAGATCGCCTGCCTGCAGGAGATCAAGAGTGTCGATGAGGGATTTCCATCCGAGCGGTTCGAGGAGCTTGGCTATAACGTTGCCACGCATGGACAGAAGAGCTTCAACGGCGTCGCGATCCTGTCGAAGCTGCCACTCGACGAAGTGACGCGCGGGCTGCCCGGCGACGATGGCGATGAGCAGGCCCGCTACATCGAAGCCCTCGTTTCAACCAAAACGGGCGCTGTGCGCATCGTGTGCCTGTATCTGCCCAACGGCAATCCGCTAGGTACGGAGAAATTCCCCTACAAACTTGCGTGGATGGATCGGCTGGAAGCGCGGGTGCGCGCGTTGATGGCTGAGGAAATCCCACTCATTGTTTGCGGCGATTACAACGTCATTCCCGAACCGCGAGATGCCAGCAGGCCTGAGGCCTGGACGGACGATGCGCTTTACCAGCCCGAAAGCCGCGCGCGGTTCCGGGCGCTTGAAAACCTCGGGCTGATCGATGCCATCCGGGCGACCGATCAAGGCGACGGCGTTTTCACATTCTGGGATTATCAGGCGGGAGCTTGGCAGAAAAACAACGGCATCCGCATCGACCACCTGCTGTTATCGGCCCAGGCGGCCGACAAGCTCGAACGCGCCGGCATCGACAAACATACGCGCGGCTGGGAGAAACCCTCCGACCACGTGCCAGTGTGGGTAGAGCTTGCCGCTTAGGACCGCTGCCAGCTTGGCGTCAGCGTTGTTCGCCAACAGGGCGGATGCTGCCGGTTGCGCCACCCTGCATGAAGGCAGGCGGAGCGCGCTGTACAAACGGCTCTGACTTCTTGCTGGTGAGAGCCGATGGTCTGCCTTCGGCAAGTTCGCTCTTTTTGACTTCCGGTACATTTAACGGAACCGGTTCGCCGTTCTGGCAGGTTCGAATTGGTCCAACGTCCAGGCCTTCGAATGATGCCATCTCGTTAGACCGCTGCGGCTTGCGGCCATACCGCTGGTCCCATTCGGCTACCATGCCGGTGACCTGCTGGCGCACGCCTGTCGACGCCCCGCAGTAGATGCTTTGATACGTGTCTTCGATCCAAACGCGGTCTTCGGGTGGAGCGTTTTTCATGGCGACCGAAATGAGTGCCAGCGCCCGGATCGGGTCTTTCGGCACGTACATGCCGCGCGCATACAGATCGGCCAAGAACGCCTGGGCTCCGGCGTGCCCCTTCTGAGACAGAATGGCCAGCCAATGTTTTCCGCGTGCGGTATCGCTGGGAACGCCTTCGCCCTTCAACTGCAGTTTTGCGAGTTCGAACTGAGCGTCCTCGTCGTTGAAGAAGAGGGCGGCGTGATGCAGGTATTCGCCTGCAAGTCTGGGGTTCGGTTTTACTGAAATCTCGCTCACGCCATCGCGCAGGTAAGCGGCCAGCGCCGTGAGAGCGTAGGCGACGTAGGGCGCGCGTGTAGGATCTTCAGGGTCGGCGTCCGGGTAATCGCTGGCGATCTTCTGGAACAGCATATACGCCTTGGCATGGTCGGTGTGCGATGATCGGTTATCGGCGTAGAGACGGGCAAGATAGAACTGCCCGAGGAACAGGTTGTTTTCGGCCGCATTTTGCAAGGCGGGAATGGCGATTTCGTAATAGCCGCCATTGAACGCGCTGATGCCTTGGTTCAACGCTTCCTTCGGCGTCGTAAATTGCGCGCTTGCAGCCTTGGCTGACGGGACGGCAAGTAGACCACCCAGCGCCACGGTCAGCGCCATAGCGGCAGCAGAAAACGGCTTAGATATCCGCATAGCAAATTACCTCTGCGTTGGCCCCAGCATGGGTGACAGCACCGTCACGCGCCGGGCCGACCTGTTCAGCATATTTTCTCAACACACCGCTTTGATAAGCATTCGCCGGCGGCTTCCAGGCGGCGCGGCGTTTTTCAAGCTCGACCTCGGAGACCTCGATATCCAGGGTTCCCGTGTCGGCATCGATGGCGATGATGTCGCCATCGCGGACGAGAGCGATGGGGCCGCCGACGGCTGCCTCGGGACCGACGTGGCCGATGCAAAAACCGCGAGTCGCACCGGAAAAACGGCCGTCCGTTATCAATGCCACCTTGTCGCCGACGCCCTGACCGTAAAGTGCCGCCGTCGTGGAGAGCATTTCGCGCATTCCCGGCCCGCCTTTGGGGCCTTCGTAGCGAATAACGAAAACGTCGCCTTCGGCGTATTGCTTCTTTTCGACGGCTGCGAAGGCATCTTCCTCGCAGTCAAAACAGCGAGCGGGGCCCGAGAACTTCAAGTTCTTCATACCCGCGACCTTCACGATCGCGCCTTCAGGTGCCAGCGAACCTCGCAGCCCAACGACACCACCTGTAGGTGAAATGGGATTTGAAACCGGGTAGACAACCTTTTGATCTGTATTGAAGATCACATCTTCGAGATTTTCCGCGAGCGTTTTGCCGCTGGCCGTGATGCAGTCTCCATGCATGAAGCCGCCATCCAGAAGCGCCTTCAGGATCTGCGGCACACCTCCAATATCGTAGACGTCCTTGGCGACATACTTTCCGCCCGGCTTGAGGTCTGCGATGTAGGGCGTGCGCTTGAAGATTTCGGCAACGTCGAACAGATCGAATTTGATGCCGGCCTCATGCGCCATGGCGGGCAGGTGAAGTGCTGCGTTCGTTGAGCCCCCCGTTGCAGCAACGATTGTCGCCGCGTTCTCGAAAGCTTTGCGGGTGCAGATGTCGCGAGGGCGCAGGTTCCTAGCGAGCAGGCTCATGACCGACTTGCCGCTGGCAGTGCCGTAGGCATCGCGGCTTTCGTATGGAGCGGGCGCGCCAGCAGAACCCGGCAGCGCCAAACCAATCGCTTCTGACACGCAGGCCATCGTGTTGGCGGTAAACTGACCGCCGCACGATCCCG
>CAYGRH010000202.1:0-6311 GCA_964352165.1 uncultured Hyphomicrobiaceae bacterium
ATTGAATGCCTTCGTTGTTCGAATTGATCGTGTTGCCGGAGATCGTCACTGCTTCATTCAGGTTACCGAAGTTGATGCCGTCACTACCGGTCGCTGAAATTGAAGAGTTGCGAATTGAGATGTCGGTGTTGCGCTGATCGAACTCGATCCCTTCCGCAGCCGTGCCCGATATCGTAACGCCGGATATGCGAACCTGGGTGTTGTCGTTGTCAAAGAAGATGCCTTCCGAGCCCGTGTTCGCAACCGAAGTATCGGTGATTTCAACGTCGCGGTTAAAGCTCTGAAAGTTGATCCCATCCGATCCGGTATTTCTGATCGAAACGCCTGCGATTCTGACGCCCGAGTTGCGTTGGTCGAACTCTATTCCGACATCGCCTGTGCTATCGATCGAAACGTTGGAGATCGTCACATTCGAGTTGTCGTTGTCAAAGAAGATGCCTTCTCCACCTGTCGTGCGAATGGCCGTATCGGCGATCAGGATCTTGGAGTTGTCATCGTTAAAGTTGATGCCGTCCGCGCCGGTGTTCTGAATGACGTTCTGCGTGATGGCGACATTGGTGATGCCGCTCCCGCCCGAAACGCCGTTCGTACCGGTGTTCTGCCCATCGATGAGGAGCCCCGCGATATGAATGTTGCCTGGCGTCGACAGTGCGATGACGTTGCCTCCGCCCGCATTTGTGACCGTCCCCTTGGAGCCGGGAGCAAAGAATCCGGCAACCGTACCGCTCTTGCGCCCGCGCACTTGGATCGTCGAGCCGCCGCCTTGGACCGTTTGATTGGCCGCGATGGTCTGCGTGCCATCGTTCACGGTTCCATTGACGATAATCAGGGAATTGTCGCCGCTTGCAGCCGACTTGTTGGTCAGGCTGCCGCCGCTCTTCACAACTGCCACGCGATCAAAATCGACGCCGGTCAGGGCGTCTGAAACATCCTCAGCCCTGCTCTTTGCGGTCACGATGCCGGTGTCGCGCTCCAGGCCGACAAGCATCCGCCGCTCCTGCCCCGTCAAACGCGACAGCTTGGGAACGACGCCCGGCCCGCCGAAGGGAATACGCAGCCGCGCTCCGAATTTGTGCAGGTCTTCACGTACATCATCGTAGGAATAGGCATATTCTGCGCTCAGGCGAGATCCGGGGACACTGGCAATCACATCGTTGATGGCAAGTTCCACGCGGCCCTTGCCGCCTGCGATCTCTTCTTCTGCCGCGTCGTCGTCGAAATAGAAGCCACCGCCGTAAACACGAAGCTCAAACAGGCTGGGATCAAGGCTCAGGACTTCCAACGGAAGCCGAACGCCGATTTCGCCATCGACGCCTTTGAGCCCGACTTCCTCCCCGCCGACCATTGAGATGGAATTGCCCACAAGCCGGACTTCGGTAAACGAAGCATCGCCCGAAGCCTGTGGGTCGGTTACAGGACCATACCAGTTCACACGCGCTTCAAAGTTGTGCGAAAGGGCTTCGATGCCGCCTGACAACTGCCAGAACGTGTTCTCTATGGCAGACCGGCGCACGTCCCCGCCGATCCAGACCCCCAGGTTGAAGCCTGAAGTCGTCATCTGCCGGTAGCCCGCGGCCAGGCTGCCATCCTTCACATCGTCTTCGAAGAATTGCCCGCGCGCCTCGACGAAAGCCAGACTGCTGAGGGATTGGAAGACCGGCGCAAACACCGTGACTTCGCCGCTGGCGGCATCGTCGCCATCATGCTGCCCACCGATCTCAAACCAGGGATGCCACTTGGAGGCGCCCAGCAATGGCGATTGATCTTGTGCTGCAGCAGGCATTGCCAAACCGATCAGCAAAACGAACACCGCTGCCGCTGCATAAGAAAATGCAAAACGCGGCAGCATTATCCAAAGCTCTGACAAGCTCGAAAGAGATTTACGTCGCTGATCTAGTGCCATTCGGCGATGTTGCGCGCCGAGTGAGAGTCGGCGCTAGGCAAAACAACTCACCGGCCTGTGGAAAACGGGATTTCACGGACGATCGTTGCAGGATTGTCTCGAAATCGGAAAGTTCCCAGCGGGCAGCCCACGCTCACCCCCCGCAGTCGCAACTGCCAGGCCCCTAATTCGCGAACCGGAAATGCATCACGTCGCCGTCCTTGACGATGTACTCCTTGCCTTCAAGTCGCATTTTCCCGGCTTCCTTCGCACCAACTTCGCCGTTCAGCGTGACGTAGTCGTTATAGGCAATCGTCTCAGCACGGATGAAGCCTTTCTCAAAGTCCGTATGAATGACACCGGCCGCGGCAGGGGCCTTGGTCCCCTTCGTGATCGTCCATGCGCGTGCCTCTTTCGGGCCGACCGTGAAATAGGTGACAAGACCGAGCAGCTTGTACCCGGCCAGGATCAGCCGGTTGAGGCCTGGTTCCTTTAGGCCCATTTCCTCCAGGAATGCAGTGCGCTCTTCATCGTCGAGCCCTGACAGCTCCGCCTCGATCTTGGCCGAGATCGCAACCGCCTGCGCGCCTTCTGATGCCGCGCGCTCCTCCACCGACTTGGAAAACGCATTGCCGGTTGCTGCCGATCCTTCATCGACGTTGCAAACGAAGAGGACGGGCTTTGCTGTCAGGAGTTGCAATTGTTCAAACGGGCGGCGCTCATCTTCGGTCAACTCCACGAAGCGGGCGGGCCGGCCTTCACGCAAGAGCGCAAGCGCCTTGTCTAACAGCGCCATCGTCGCCTTGGCTTCTTTGTCGGCACCGGACTTTGCGCGCTTTTCCATGTTGGCGTAGCGCTTCTCGCAGCTTTCAAGATCTGCCAGCATCAATTCGGTTTCGACCGTTTCGGCATCTGCCAGCGGATCGATGCGGCCTTCGACGTGGGTGACGTCGCCGTCTTCAAAGCAGCGCAGAACGTAGGCAATCGCATCGACTTCGCGGATGTGTGACAGGAACTGATTGCCAAGACCTTCGCCTTTCGACGCGCCGCGTACGAGCCCTGCGATATCCACGAACGTCAGCCGCGTGGGGATGATCTGCTTGCTGGCAGCGATACCTGCCAGCTTGTCGAGGCGATCATCCGGCACACCGACCTCTCCGACGTTGGGCTCAATCGTGCAGAACGGATAGTTGGCAGCTTCCGCCGCAGCCGTCTGCGTCAGCGCGTTGAACAGTGTCGACTTGCCGACATTGGGAAGCCCGACGATGCCGCATTTAAAGCCCATGGCCAAAGTCCTCTTGTTGTGAGCAGCGCTCGTCGCTGGCAGGCATATCCGCCCTGCGCGGGTGCGCAACGTGTTTCATTCCCTCAGTGGCAGGTCACGCGGAAAATCCGTCCAGCGGCACGGTTTGCACCGGACTGGTCCGTCGTCGATCAATCCGCGTTATTGGTGTCCCGCCCCTTCATCCATTTCCGCAAGTTCTCAGCCAAAGCCGATTGCCGCTTTGCATTGCGATCACCCGTCGGATTGCGCCCGCTGCCGGATCGGCCTGCCGGCGTGATAGTCTTCGGCGCGTCCGGCTTGGCGGGAGCGCGCTTGTCCGCCTTGTCTTCGCCGGGAAGCAGCTTGGCAACGTCCGCCATGAACCGGGATTGGTCGTCCGCGGCAAGTCGCCCTGCCGATCGCGCGATGGCATCAAGCAAGGGGTCAAGCCATTCTTGCTCAGCCTTGGAAAAGTCATGCAGGACGTAGTGCGCCACGAGATCTTTGCGACCCGGATGACCGACCCCGATGCGCACGCGCACATAATCATTGCCAAGGTGCGCGGAGATCGAGCGCAAACCGTTGTGACCGGCGTTGCCGCCACCGGTTTTCACCTTCAATTTGCCGGGTGCCAAGTCAATCTCGTCGTAAAGCACGACAATATCGGCGTCAGGAATTTTGAGGAAACGGGCAGCTTCCCCGACCGAGCGGCCGCTTTCGTTCATGAAGGTGTCGGGCTTCAGCAGCAGCACGCGCTCTCCGCCGATCGTGCCGTCAGCCGTAAAGCCCTGGAAGCGCCGCTTCCAAGCGCCAAATCCATGCTCGGACGCGATGCGCTCGACCGCCATGAACCCGACATTGTGCCGGTTGCGCTCGTACTGTGCGCCGGGATTTCCTAAACCGACGAAAAGCTTCATGGCACTCAAGCTCCGCTATCCGGGTGGGCGAAGATACGTCTCCCGCCGAATGACCGGTTGAAGCAGGAAGTTCTCAGACGAAGGCCCTGCAATGTAGAGGCCTATACGAAGATGCCCGGCCGGTTTGCACCGGCACGGGCACGTTTTTCAAGCAGCCTGAACGGCCGACCAGCCAGAGTGAACCGGAATTACTTCTTGGGTTCTTCTGTCTTCTTTGCCTCAGCAACTTTTTTGGATTCCGCCGAAGCCGTTTCGGCTGCTTCCGCATCTGCTGCATCTTCTGCGTCTGCAGAGGTATCCTTGAGACGTCCGGCGATTGTCGCGATTGTGAAGTCGCGATCGGTAATCGTCGGGGTCACACCCTCAGGCATGGTGATTGCGGATGAGTGGATCGACGTACCGATCATAACGCCATTCAGGTCGATGACGAAGGCCTGCGGGATCTTGTCGTATGGGCACCAGACTTCGACGTCATGGCGCACGATGTTCAACACGCCACCGCGCTTAAGGCCGGGCGACAGGTTGTCGTTGATGAACTTCACCGGCACAGCAACCCGGATCAGGCCGTCCTTGCCGATCCGCAGGAAGTCGACATGCAAAGGCGTGTCCTTCACTGGGTGCAGTTGGACGTCGCGCGGGATGACAAGACGGTCGCCACCGTCGATCTTCAAGGTGAATACCGTGGAGGTGAAATGCCCCTTCAGGTATTGCTTCCACAGCTCGTTAGCGTCGAGCGAGATCGACTCGGGCGGCTGCTTATCGCCGTAGATTACAGCTGGTACTTTTCCTTCACGACGAACCTGACGTGCGGCCCCCTTGCCGACACCTGGGCGCGTCGTGGCGGTCAGTTCTACTGAGGACTGAGCCATGACGTTGATTCTCCAATCAAAAAAGGGCCCTGCGCGAGCCCTGTTTCCACCGCGCAGCCTCCAAGGGTGCCTTGCGGTATCTCACCATATGTATGAGAAGCCGAACGTATAGCGGCCATTCCAGGGCTTGGCAACGCCAATGGGCTGGTGAACGGACCCCGGCGGCGGCGTTAGCAATGGGCGGGAGCTTAACCTCCGCGTATACAACGCGACGCGGCTGGTGTCGTTACCAGCACGATCGGGCGTGCCGGCCTCAGTAGAACAGGCTGGATACGCTTTCCTCGCGCGCCGTCCGCACGATTGCCTCGCCAATCAGCGGGGCGATTGGCAGGATGCGGATATTCTGGGCGGCTTTGACGGCCTCGGTCGGTAGGATCGAGTCGGTGATGACGAGGGACTTCAGCCGCGAATTCTGAACCCGGCTAACCGCTCCACCCGAAAGAACACCGTGGGTGATGTAGGCCATCACTTCGACGGCGCCGTTTGCTAGCAGCGCTTCGGCGGCGTTGCACAGGGTGCCGCCGGAATCGACGATGTCATCGATCAGGATGCAGCGCTTGCCGTCGACTTCCCCGATCACATTCATAACTTCGGATTCGCCCGGCCGTTCGCGCCGCTTGTCGCAAATCGCAATGGGCACGCCGATGCGTTTGGCAAGGGCCCGGGCGCGCACAACGCCGCCCACGTCCGGAGATATAACGACGAGGTTTTCATTCGAGTAGCGTTTCTGGATATCGCGGACCATGACAGGGGCGGCAAACAGATTGTCCGTCGGGATATCGAAAAAGCCCTGGATCTGACCGGCGTGCAGATCAAGCGTCATGACGCGATCCACGCCGGCACGCTCGATCAGGTTGGCGACAAGCTTGGCTGAAATGGGGGTCCGTGGACCTGGTTTTCGGTCCTGCCGGGCGTATCCATAATAGGGTATGACGGCTGTGATCCGGCGCGCCGATGCGCGCTTGAGCGCATCGACCAGGATCAGAAGTTCCATGAGGTTGTCGTTGGCTGGAAACGAGGTGGACTGAACGACGAAGCAGTCTTGTCCGCGCACGTTTTCCTGGATCTCGACGAAGATCTCCATGTCAGCAAAGCGCTTCACCTGAGAGCGCGCCAACGGCACGCCGATGTGGGTGCTTATTCCCTCTGACAGCGGACGATTGCTGTTTCCAGAAACCAGCCTGAGGTGAGGACCGGACGGTTCGCTCCCGTCTTTTGCATCAAACGACATGCCCAGCTCCACGACAATTGGATGACACGGTGTCTAGCAACTGCTCATTGGCGTGTAAACAAACGAGCCGCTTTAATACCCAACAAGTCATTTTCCACCACAACAAGAAATGCGAAACGCCGGAAACGGCAACAAAAAAGGAGCCCCG
>CAYGRH010000203.1:0-6296 GCA_964352165.1 uncultured Hyphomicrobiaceae bacterium
GATTGCGGCGGGCAGCGACCCTCAGGCGGCGGTCGTTGAGGTAGGCGCCGCGGCCTTTTTCGGCGACATACAATTCATCGGAAATCGGATTGTAGATGACGCCCGCGACAAGTTGGCCTTCGCGTTCCAGTCCGATGGAAACGGCAAACAGCGGGATCGAATGGAGAAAGTTCGTCGTGCCGTCGAGCGGATCGATTATCCAGCGGTGGGATTTGTCGTCGCCTTCGATGAGGCCGCGCTCTTCCATCAGAAACGAGTAGCCGGGCCTTGCCTTTGAGAGTTCCTTGAAGACGATGTCTTCGGCGCGCAGGTCGGCTGCCGAGACGAAGTTGGCCGGGCCCTTGACCGAAACCTGGAGATTTTCCACTTCGCCGAAGTCGCGAGCCAGACTGCGGCCTGCCTTGCGGGCAGCCGTAATCATGACGTTGAGGAGGGCGGACGAGGCCATGAGGTGGTTTTCTCCGGTCGGTTTGCTGGATCTATCGTGGGAATGCGTTGCCAACCCTCGTAAGGGCAAGGCGCCTGTTCAGGAGGTCGACTGATCCGTAAAAGCTTTGTGTAAAGGTATCGCGATCAGGCTCTAGAGCGTGAGCGCGCTTAAAACAAGTAAGACAGCCTCCATGCCGCGCCCATGCGTTTTCCGTGCCGCGTCCATGCTTTTCCGTTCGACGGGCTTGCTGCGAGCACCGCCACTGCATCGCGCGGAGACGCAGGGCGTGCTTACCTTGATGGCGCGCGTCACTGGATCGGCTGGACCTGCGAGCGCTCGCTCAGCTCGGTTGCAGCCTTTTGCGCCGCTTCGCGGATGGCCTTCGGCAGCTTTGAAATCCGTGCATCCATGTCGGGATCTTCGATCCCGCCAGCTTTGGCGAGATAGCGCCACTTGGCCATTTCCTGGTCGTTCTTTTCAACGCCGATGCCTTCGAGATAGATATGCGCCATGCGGTTTTGCGCGCCGTTGATGCCGCTTTCGGCTGCTTCGCGCATGTAGTTGATCGCCTTGTGCTCGTCATGGCGCAGACCGCTGCCGCGCAGAAGCTGGATCGCATAGTCGTACTGCGCCGTCCTCATTCCTTTTTCTGCCGCGCGAGAGAGCCAAACTGAGGCCTCATAGGCGTCAGGCTCCACGCCGACGCCTTTCTGGTAGAGCGCGGCCAGATCGTACTGCGCGGCGGCGACACCTTTTTCCGCGGCATAGGTCAGATGCTGAGCTGCGCGAATTGGGTTTTCGGGTTTCCCGGTGCCGTTCAGGAACAGCATGCCCAGGTTGTAATTGGCCTCCGCGTGGCCGGTCATTGCGGCTTTTTCAAACATCTCGGCTGCCGCGTTGATGTCCTTTTGGACACCGCGGCCTTCAGCAAGTACGAGCCCGATCGCGAAGATGGCATTGATGTCGCCCAGTTCCGCGCCGCGCTTGTACCATTGTGCGGCAACGACCATGTCGGGGGCGACGCCGAGCCCTTCACCGTAGATGCGACCAATCAATGTGTGAGCGGCGGGGTCTCCCTTTTTGGCGGCTTCTTCCGCGAGCTTCAGCGCTGTCAGATATTTGCCCTGGTCAAACGCCATGTAGGCGGAGTTGTTGCCATCCGGGGAAGCGGTGGGACCGGTGGCGGGGGCGGCGGTCTTGCCCTTTGAATGCGTCGAGGTGTTATCGGGCGCGCGGGCAGAACGCGTTGCCCGCGGGTTTACCTTGTCTGTGGGTTGAGCTGGTCTGGGAGTGACTTTGGCTTTGGAGTTCGCGGCTGACGTTGCGGGTTTGCCAGCCGGCTCGGTGCGATGGAACCAGGAGCTTGTTTCGGCGCGAGCAGCATCAATCAACACCGTGCCAGCGATCAGCGCGGCCGCGATCGACAATGTGGTCGTGGGAACAATCGATCTGCCGTGCCACATGGCGGAGGCTCCTTCGTGCATTTCAAGTCTCAGGCGTTCTATGCCTTGGTCCTGGTGCGCTGGCTTTGACTGGACACGCGCCGTCAGGCGATCGTGCTGCCGGTTCTTGTTTGGCGAGCGAGTGCGGCATTCATCTGGTCCAGCCAACCGTTCAGTTCGGCACCTGCCATTCCGGCTGGCAATTTTGCTGAGACAAAGTCGGAGCCAGCGTCGGCCAATAGTTCGGCTGCGGCGGGGTTTTCGACATCGAACCCTACGCATGGGATTTCAATGATCTCGCTCCACCTGTTGATTAATTCAAGCCGCGTGGGCGCCGCGGTTTCGCGGTCTTGCACTTCGGGGGGTATGCCGAACGCGACGTAGTCGGCGCCGGCCTCGCCCAATTGCATGGCATCATGCCGCGAGCGGCCTGCATCGACCCCGACGATGAAACGGCCGCCGACGATTTCGCGTGCTTCTTCGAATGCTGCTGAAATGTCCTTGCGCCAGGAAACGTGGACGCCGTCGGCCTTCATGGTTCGCGCGAGGGCTGCGTCGTCGGCAATGATTGCTGCGATCCCTTGAGACTGCAGCAGTTCGATAAATGGTCCGGCAATGGCGGCGTCGAGAGTTTTGCTGGATGAAGGAGCGATCAGGCATGTCTCAAATCGGGTGTGCGCGCATGCCGAACGCAGCCGCTCCAATGCGGCGGGCTCTGTTGATGCCTCAATGACGGGATAGTAGGCACTAGGGCCTGACGGGGAAGCGCGGTCGCTCATGTCGTGCGTGGTGTCCTTCGTTTCGACAGGCATCTACCAGGATAAACCTCCTGGAGGACGCATCGTTAGGGCTGATGTTCCTGCAAAGCGGCAAAATCGCGGCTTTGATGGTCTATGGCGGCTATTGCACCGATAGCATGTGGCGGCTGCGCTTTCGGGCTTTTCAGCGTTCGGAGCATTGACGGATATGCGATTGGTTCGTCACATTAGCCTCAAGGCTTCCCGCCCTTCTACGTCTGTTGTTGATCCTGCGACAGAAGAACCAATGTTTGTCTTTATCTAGAGGGCCCGGAGGGCCCTCTAGATATGTAAGGTACGAGGGGCGGGATGCCTGATAATTCAACTCCGGTGGATAATTCGTCTGTTGGCGATGTAGCGGGAAAAACAGTGTCCATTCAGGCGGCGGAGGTGAGCGCTGCTATCGAGCTGAACGGGCTGCCGCTTGATTCATCCCGCGATGTGGCCCGGTTCCTCGGCGTGCCGCACTCACAGATGCTGTATGTGCTCTACAAGGCGTCTGATGATGCGCGATACGTGGAATTTGAGATCCCTAAGCGGACGGGCGGGATGCGGACCATCAGTTCGCCCAACGGCGTGCTGCGGAAAATGCAGGAGCGTCTCGCGCCAGCTTTGACGGCGGCCTACAACGCGCATCCCAATGCGCACGGCTTCATCGGTCAGCGCAGCATTCTGACGAACGCTGAGATTCATGCTGGGCAGAACCTGGTGCTGAACGTCGACCTCGCCGACTTTTTTCCTTCCGTTAATTTCGGGCGTGTGCGCGGTCTGTTCATGGCCGAGCCGTTCTTGATGGGAAAAGCGGCTGCGACCGTCATGGCGCAGATCTGCACGCATAAGAATGGGTTGCCACAGGGCGCGCCAACGTCGCCGGTGTTGTCGAATTTCGTGGCCGCGACACTCGATCGGCGGCTGACACGGCTCGGTCGTGCCAACCGAATGAAGTATTCGCGCTATGCCGATGACATCACGTTTTCAACGAACCAGCCGCGCTTCCCGGTCGGGATCGTCATGCATGTGCAGTCGGGAGGGGAGGCTGCCCTGTTCAATGTCGTTGCCGGACCGTCGTTGGAACGTGAGATCGCTGCCAGCGGGTTTGAGATCAACGCCAAGAAAGTCAGACTGCAGACCCGGCATGTGCGCCAGTCCGTAACGGGGCTCAACGTCAACTCCTTCGCCAACGTCGACCGCCGGCGGATACGGCGGGTGCGTGCGATGTTCCATGCCTGGGAGAAGTTCGGCATCGAGGCGGCTGCGCGGCACCATTTCCGCAAGCATGGCGGGGTGAAGGGGAAATCTTCGGCGGCCGATCCGGCACGCGGTTTTCGCAATGCCGTCTATGGCGAACTTGCATTTTTGAAGATGGTGCGCGGAGCCGATGACCCGGTGTTTCTAAAGCTGATGTCCAAGCTCATCGCGCTTGACCCTACGCCGTCGAAGTTTGTGCGGCAGATGGTATTCGGGGCGGACGACTTCGACATCTTCATCAGCCATGCGCGAGAAGACCGCGAGACGATTGCCCGCCCGATTTTCGAGGCTTGTGCGCGGCGCGGCTTGAAGGCGTTTCTGGATGAAGAGCACATCGGCTGGGGCCAGAGCTTTACGACCAAGATCAACACGGCGCTGGGGGCCGCGCGGACTGTGATCGCTGTCGTTACGCCGACGTCTGTGACGAAGGAATGGCCGCTTGAAGAGATGAACACGGCGTTGTCGCTTGAGATAGCTGGCAAAAAGCAAGTGCTGGCGCTGATGGTCGGCCGGCCTGATCTTTCCAAGCTGCCACTGATGGAGCGCAAGAACTGGCTTGACTGGGGTGGGGATGCTGACGAGGTTGCGCGCCGCCTCGACCAAATGGTGCGCCCTCCGCCTCCCGTGCCTCGTAGAGCGGCGTCGTCCGGGGCTTCGGGTTCGCGCATTCCCGGGCCAGGCGCAGGTCTGGGCCCAAGTCAGGGCCCCGGTCAGGGCTCAAGTTCGCAGCGGGGGAGCGGCGGGCCGTCGACACCAGTTACTCAAGGCGGTGGCAAGCGTGGTGCGGGCAGACCCGGCAAACGGACATGGCGCGCCTGGCTATTCGGCAATTGAGCCGTTCACGGGCCTGACCAGCCAAAGGTTCAGTTTTTCCGGCAGGCCTTCAGGAATTCGGCATTAGGGCAGAAGTCCGGCGGTTCGGCATTTGCGTCAGTGCGAGCCATCCATTCTTGGCATGGCCCCAGATGCGGACAGATCAGGCAGTTGTGCCTGGCTGCCACAATGGCAGAGCCTTGATCCATTCGAGCAGCCGCTAGCGGGCTTGCACCGGTCAGCCGCATGACATCGGTGAGCAGTTCCGCGCGCCGGTACACGCATTCAACCAGCGGCCAGCGTGCGTTTTCTTTCACGGGCGCTTGCGCAGACATGATGATTGCTCCTTGAACTGGGCGTTTCCAATTGCAGGCAGCGGAGCGAATTTCTTGATTGTTTTGTTTTTGCTGGACGGCCTCGGGGCCAATGGCGCGATAAGGCTGTCGGGAGTCGCTGCCCGTGTTCTTATTGCTAGAGGCTAGAGCCGGGTGAAAGATAATGCCTTGCTTTGTGTCAATCGATTCACTGACGCCGAGCAGATTTTGTCTTATCGTTAAGTCTATCCACGAGCCTTTTGGCGGGTGCCGAAGATCGGGGTCAGGGCACCCAGGCAGCCAAAACTGCTGACCGGAATTGGCTTCACACCAGAAACAAGCCGGCGTCGATCTGTGCGTCCTTGTCCAACCCGAACGTTCCCGACAACAGAGCGATCTCGATGATGCCGCTGTCGGTGGTTGCTAACGATACAAGCGTGCCCTGGGCTGTTTGGCTGAGCATGATATCCGCGCCGCCATCGCGCGAGACGTCTGACAGGTCGAGGATGTCCTGCGACACGGAGTAGTCGAGGATGGTGTCGCGGCCCTGATGAACGCCGTCCCTGAAGACATCCTTGAAGGCCCACACGTAGGTGTCCTGACCGCCGCCGCCCTTGAAGGTGTCAGCGCCCTCAAGGCCGCGGAAGGTGTCGTCGCCGTCGAGGCCCCAGAACTTGTTGTCGCGCTTGTCGCCCTTGAAGGTGTCGTCGTAGGAGGTTCCCTTGACGGCTTCGATGCCCCAGATGGTGTCTGTTCCCGTATCGATGCCGGTTGCCACGTGGGCGTGCAGATCGACATCGACGCCCGACGTGGTCTGCGAAAAGTCGATGGTGTCGTAACCGGTGTTGCCGTCGATGTCGTCGTCACCCGCATCGGCGTAGAAGAAATCGTCGCCCTTGCCGCCGGAGAGGATGTCGTTGCCTTCTCCGCCGGTCAGACGGTCATGACCCTCGCCGCCGATCAGCGTGTCGTCGCCTGCGTCGCCATAAAGGTAGTCGTCGCCTGATCCGCCTTCGAGGCGATCGTTGCCATCGCCGCCCCAAAGATAATCCTTGTGGCTTGCGCCCTGCAACGTGTCGTTGCCGTCTTCACCGAAAAGATAGTCGTTGGAGGACCCGCCGTTCAGCATGTCGTTGCCGTCGCCGCCCGCAATCGCGTCAGCGCCGGCCCGGCCCCAGATGCTCTTCTCGGCGGCGTTGCCGGTAATGGTGTCCGTCAGCGAACCGCCGAGTGCGTTTTCGATCACCGCACC
>CAYGRH010000204.1:0-6271 GCA_964352165.1 uncultured Hyphomicrobiaceae bacterium
CACTTGTTGCGGGCAAGAACGATCCCGGATTTGTGCATAACGGCGCGTTGGCCGGCCTAGTCGCGGTGTGTGCTGGTTCGGATGTCATGCACCCGGTGGGCTCGCTCATTACGGGCGGCGTTGCCGGCATCATCTTCGTCGTGATGTTCCAGGTGGCGTCGAACAAATGGAAGATCGACGACGTGCTCGGCGTTTGGCCGTTGCATGGGCTTTGCGGCCTTTGGGGCGGCATCGCGTGCGGGATCTTCGGGACCGAAGCGATGGGCGGCCTCGGTGGCGTCACGCTTGCAGCCCAGATCGCAGGCAGCGTCATGGGTGCTGCTTACGGGCTCATCGCGGGCCTCGTGATCTACGGCATCGTTTCCACCGTGTTCGGCTTCCGGATGAGCGAGGAAGACGAGCGGCGCGGGGCTGACCGGTCGATCCACAACATATCGGCCAACCCTGAAGAAGACGTGCGGATGGGCCGGATGTAAGGGCCGATTGCTCACGTCCTTTAGTCAAGAATTGAACGGGCGGGCTCTTTCGGGCTCGCCCTTTCGTTTGCGCGTGGGGCGGGTGGCAGGTTATGCGGGATGCTGTTCGTCGAGCCGGCTTGGTTTAGCCGTCCTCGTGCGCCTCGCCTTTCGTTCTTTCCATTGGGACGTCGTCCATGCATCAGATGTCAGGTCTCGCTGCCCTTGCCGATGGGGTGTTTCCTTATCCGTTCAGCAAGGTGCGCGAATTGCTTGCGCCATTCGCGCCGGGCATCGAGCCGGTGATCGACCTGACGCTGGGTGAACCGCGCGAAACGATGCCGTCGTTTGTGGCCGACAAAATCAAGGAAGCTGAAGCGCTGTTTGCCAAGTACCCGCCGATCAAGGGTAGCGATGAATTGCGCTCGTCCATCGCCGAGTGGATCAGGCGGCGATACGGTCCGGGGCTCGAGATCGACGAAGCGCGTGGGATTCTCCCGTGCAACGGCTCTCGCGAGGGGCTATTTTATGCCGCGTTTCCCGCGGTCGGGCGCAAGCGGTTGGCTGAAGGCGTCCGGCCAGCGATCCTCATGTGCAACCCGTATTACGCCGCCTACATTGGGGCAGCCTTCGCGACGAATGCCGAACCTGTCTATCTCAACGCGACGGAGGCTACGGGGCATTTGCCCGACCTCGAAAAGCTTGCAGCCGATGAGGATCTGTTGGCGCGGACGGCTGCGTTTTATCTGTGCTCGCCGGCCAATCCCCAAGGTGCGGTCGCTCCGGCTGGGTATATTGCGAAGGCTTTGCAACTCGCGCGGACGCATGACTTCATGCTGTTCTTCGATGAGTGCTATTCGGAGATCTACTCGAAGGACGCGCCGACTGGCGGGCTGCAGGTGGCGGCCGAAACGCCCGAAGGGTTTTCCAACATCGTTGTCTTTAACTCGCTGTCGAAGCGCTCGAACCTGCCGGGGCTGCGGTCAGGGTTCTGTGCGGGTGACCCTGATTTTCTCGATAAACTGACGGGGATACGCAACCTGATCGGCCCGCAGATGCCGGGGCCGGTGCAACATGCCTCGGCGGCAATCTGGGCTGAAGAGCAGCACGTTGGGGCCAATCGTCAGGCTTACCGGGCGAAGTTCGATGTCTGCGACGAGGTGCTGGGCGGCCGATTTGGTTACCGCAGGCCCGACGGCGGATTCTTTCTTTGGCTCGATGTGAGCCATTTTGGTGGGGGCGTCGACGCTACGGTAACCCTATGGCAACGCACAGGTGTCAAAGTTCTGCCTGGCGCATACCTGGCGCAGGCCGATTTCGACGGCATCAATCCCGGCACAGACTACGTGCGTGTGGCTCTGGTGCAGGATGAAGCAACAATCCGGGATGCGCTTAGTCGTTTTGTCGTAGCGTTTGAGTAACCGGCTTTTTGCCCAATGGCGTTTGAGTACCAACAAGACCTGGATCAGGACCGCTTCCTGCCCGCTTCGCTTGAAGACCGTCTGGTCGCGATGCTGGCGCGGATGGGCGGCGTTATTGCGTGCGGGTTGCTTGCTGCGTGCTGGATCAGTCTGATCACATGGTCGGCGGGCGATCCAAGTCTGACGCAATCGAATGGCGGAGCGGCCCGCAACCTTTTGGGTCTGCCGGGCGCTGTCATTTCAGATCTTCTTCTTCAAACTTTCGGGTTTGCTGCTGTCTTTGCCTTGCTGGCCCCGTCGTTGTGGGCCGTCGAATTGGTTTCGGCGCAGCGGGTCGAGGCATTCCGCACCAAGATCACTTATTATCCGCTGGCGGTTGTGCTGCTTGCGGGCGCGCTATCCAGCCTGCCGGTGGTCATCAGTTGGCCTTTGCACAACGATTTTGGCGGGATTCTTGGCGATGGTCTTTATGGCGCATGCCGCAACCTCGCCGGGCTTGCCGTGCCAAAGCACTCGGGGTTGCTTTGTGCGGTTGCGATGTTCGTGCTCGGTGGAACGTCACTTTGCTACGCCAGCGGGGGTACGTTGCGCTCGGTTGCTGGTTCGCTGGTGTTGAAGCGAAGCGCTCGCAGCGAAGGCCATTCAGAGGTTGAAGCTGATCGGCACTTTGATGAGCGGCCAGAGCCGGCTTTTGGCAGGCAACCGGACTTTGAATGGGATCGGAACGACCGCGATACTGCAGGCTGGCGAGACGAGCAGCCGCTCGAGCGCCCTAGCGTTGCTGCGAAGAACGACATCCCAGCGGTCGATCCAGGACGAGATTACGACCCGAAATACGCGCCGAGTTTCGGTTATGCGGCCGATGCGGGCGATGACATTAACGGGCCGACCGACGAGCAATCACCGTTCCAGCCGCAGTTTGAGCCTGCGCCGCTTTTCATCCGCAAGAGTGTCGAGCAAAAGCGGGCGCAAGCCGGCGGAGCGATCCCGCATACCTCAGACTTTGTTGTCAGAGACGATGATGATTTCGACCAACACACCGATGATGCCAGCGCGATAATCGCTTCGCGCTTTGCGCCAAATGTGGGGAACGTGGACCGCTCCGCGCGCCAGGAAGTTGAGGCTGTCGTCGAGGCGGCTCCGTTCCCGGTCGTGGAGATGCCGCCAGCGTTCGATACACGGGCTCCCGCGCCAGCGCATTTTCCGCCAGTGAATGCGGCCCTGCCATCGTCCGATAAACACTTCTCATCGCGTGGGTCAGCCCCCTGGGGGGATGATGAGCCCAGTGCGGCAATGAGAGCGCATGGAAATGGTGCGGGACCTGGCGGAGTGTTGCCGCCTGCCTGGCAGACTAGGCGCGGGCCATCGCCTGATCCGTCTGATCCGGGCCCTTCTGCTCTGAATGCAGCGCCACAGCGCGCACCGAGCGGGGGCGGCTTTCAGCCGAAGCCCGGTGGCACCACGATGATGGGTGGCATGAAGTTTCATCGCGCCGGTCCGCCTGCGTATCGCCGACCATCGCTAAATTTGCTGAAACGCCCGGCCACGGTCAAACCGGGATCGGAATTCACGCCTGCTGCGATGCGGGGCACTGCGCGCCTTTTGGAAGATGTTCTGGCTGACTTCGGCATCAAGGGTGAAATTCGCGACATCAAGCCGGGACCGGTTGTGACGCTGTTTGAGTTTGAGCCTGCCAGAGGCGTGAAGTCATCGCGGGTGATCGGGCTTGCGGATGATATCGCACGTTCGATGAGCGCGACGTCGGCGCGCATCGGCATCGTGCCCGGCCGTAACGTGATCGGGATCGAACTGCCGAATTCGAAGCGCGAAACCGTGCTGTTGCGTGAATTGTTTGAAGCGGAGGCTTTCCGTTCGAGCGATGCGGCGCTGCCGATCGCGCTGGGCAAGGCCATCGGCGGCGATCCGATCGTTGCTGATCTTGCGCGGATGCCGCATCTGCTGGTCGCGGGTACGACGGGCTCGGGCAAATCGGTCGGCGTGAATGCGATGATCCTGTCGCTGCTGTACCGATACGGGCCGGATCAGTGCCGGTTCCTGATGATCGACCCCAAAATGCTGGAGCTCAGCATCTACAATGACATCCCACACCTGTTGTGCCCTGTGGTGACGGATGCGAACAAGGCGGTCAACGCCTTGAACTGGGTCGTTGGCGAGATGGAAGAGCGCTACAAGCGCATGTCGCTGATGGCGGTGCGCAACGTCGATGTGTTCAACAACCGGGTGCATAACGCCAAGAAGCGTGGCGAGATGATCGCGCGCACGGTTCAGACCGGATTTGACCGACGAACGGGTAAGGCCATCTATGAGCATGAGCAGATGGACCTTGAGCCGATGCCCTATATCGTCGTGGTCATCGACGAGTTTGCCGATCTGATGAGCGTTGCCGGTAAGGACGTTGAAACCGCCGTACAGCGGTTGGCGCAGATGGCCCGGGCGGCGGGCATCCATCTCATCATGGCGACGCAACGCCCGTCGGTCGATGTGATCACGGGTACGATCAAGGCCAACTTCCCGACGCGCATCAGCTTCAAGGTCGCCTCGAAAGTCGACAGCCGGACCATTCTCAACGAGCAGGGCGCCGAGCAGCTTCTGGGGCTGGGCGATATGCTCTACTCGGCGGGGTCGGGCAACGTCATGCGGGTCCATGGGCCGTTCGTGGCCGATGAGGAAGTCGAAGCCATCGCCAAGGCGTTGCGCGAAAGCGGCAGGGTGAACTACGTCGCGGGCGTTACGGATGAACCGCGCGGGATCGAAGCCGATGAAGCGGGGACTGCGGCCGGGTCGAGCGAGAGCGATCTTTATGATCGTGCGGTAGCGATCGTGTTGCGAGACCGAAAGGCGTCGACCAGCTATCTGCAGCGGCGGCTCTCGATTGGTTACAACCGGGCTGCTGATCTTATTGAGCGAATGGAGCGCGACGAGCTTATCTCGCCGCCGAATGCCGTCAATAAGCGTGAGATCCTTGCTGCCGCTGATAGCCCGGAATAGCCAGCAGCCGGCCGTTGCCGCTAGTGCGGCTTGGATTTCCTAGATTTTCGCCCCTGGATTGCGGGTTTTAACTTCGGCGCCAATATCCCAATTTCTGTTCACCCAAAAGCCAGCGTTCAAACTCGCGGACTGCGAATGGCTACGCCGCAGAAGCGGTTAGGGTGTGGCGAATCAGCTAGTGTCGGATGTCTTCAGGCGGCGATGCCTTCCGGCGTATTTGGTCTGCCCAGTTGTTGTCGCAATGTTGGTGAACTCACTCAGTGAGTGGGATTACATCGATCCACCACAATGCTGGCGGACTTGCACATCAGGTTGGCGACTGCCGCGTTTTCGGGCTCGCTTTGAATTTCCGTTCGCGATGAGCCGTGTGGCGCGGTTTGTTTGCGAACAATGTCAGGACAAATCGCCTGATCCCGCAAATACGGGATGAAGGCAAATGGACTTCGGGGACAGGACACAACAATGCGCAGCACTCGTTTGGCTTTTTCGGTCGCCGCGGCGGTGATCGCACTGGGATTTGGAATTGCCGGTGGGTTGGCAGCTGCATTGGCTGCCGAGGATGCAAAGGCCAATCCCGTGGGTGCCGGCGGATGGAGTGCGCAGGTTTCTGCCGATCCGGCAGGGGGCATCACATTGGATGAAACGCAGACTGCGGTCGTCCAGAAGGTCAGCGACTACTTCAATAATCTCAAGAGCATCTCGGGCGACTTCGTGCAGACGGCGGCTGACAAGTCGGTCATGAAGGGTGATTTCGCCATGCAGCAGCCGGGGCGCTTCCGGTTCGACTACTCGCGCCCTTCACGCCAGATCGTCATTTCGGATGGCACTTACCTAGCCATTCAGGATCTGGATTTGTCGAATGAGGACCGCGTTGCGCTGGACCAGACGCCGTTCCGCATTCTCCTGCGAAAGGACGTTAACCTTTTGCGGGACGCCAAGATCATCGAAATCCAGGATACGGGGGAACAGATCCTGGTTGCCTTACAAGACAAGGATCCCGATGCGGCGGGGAAGATAAGGCTATTTTTGAAGACGACGCCGGAACTGGAGCTGCAGGGCTGGACGACGACCGATGCCCAGGGCCTCGACACCCGCATCGACGTTTCGAACCTGAAACGAGACGCTGAGATCAAGGCCGAGAAATTCGTTATTAAATCGGTCTCGAAACCCTTCCAACAGTGAGAATTGCCTGTTTTTCGACCGACTCAATGTGGCTGCTTTGTCTCTGAGCAAGCAGCAGGTGTGGAAAAAGTAAGCAAAACCGGTAACAAGTTCGTGATGATGAATGTTTCTGACTGTTGAAGTTCGGCCATACGATATTAGATTAGTCGCAGTCAGGCGCGTCACCCTGTATTCGGTAGTGCCCCCCGTCTAGCCGAAGACGCA
>CAYGRH010000205.1:0-6265 GCA_964352165.1 uncultured Hyphomicrobiaceae bacterium
CTCTTGCGACACCCGATTTGATGTCCCACCATCGCTGCTGATACCGGCCAATTACGTCAGCCTTTCGGGTTCGTCGGCTGCGAGACTGTCAACTGCCGATTTTCCGGCGTAGACGGGGCTATCGAGATAGACCTTCAGGCCAAATCGCACCAGCACGCCGAGCGCGGCTGCAAGCGGGACCGCCACCAGAACACCGACAATCCCGAACAGATAGCTGAAAGCGATCAGCGAAAAAATGAGCCAGACGGGATGAAGCCCGATCCGTTCGCCCACAATCTTCGGGCTAAGAAATCCAGCATCTAGTCCCTGCCCGGCGAGAAACACACCGACCACCATGGCGATACTGACTGAATCCGGCCAGAACTGGATGACCGCAAGAATACTGGCTGTGATAAGCCCCAAAGCCCATCCCACGAATGGCACGAAAGCTCCGATGCCGGTCATCAGCCCGACCAGCAGTCCGTAATTGAGGCCGACCGCCGAAAGCGCCAAGGCGTAGAATACCGCCAGGATGAGGCAGACCATGCCCTGCCCGCGAATGAACGCACCCACAGACGAATTCACTTCCCCGGCCAGCCTGCGGATCGGCACGGCGTGATCGCGCGGCAGCCAGCTATCGACCTCGCTCAGCATCGCCTTCCAGTCGACCAGCAGGTAAAACACCACCAGCGGCGTCACCAGCATCAACGTGACAAAATTGAATAGCGCCTTGCCTTGCGTCCACAACGACTGGGCCACCCACGCCGCCATTCCATCCCAGTTCTTCGTGAATGCCCCAAACCCGTCATCGATCGCACTCTGCGCCTGCGGGTAGCTATCGCCCAATTTGCTCTGAGCCCATGAGATCAACAGCACCTTGATGCGGTCGAGTTCACCAGGCAGGGCCAACGCCAACGCCTGAGCCTGCGACAACACCGTCGGCACGAGGAACACGAGGATCACACCGATCAGGACCATCAATGCGGCCACGATGATCGCGGCAGCCGGAAGCCGCGGAATTCCGGCTTTCTCTTCCATGAGATCGGCAAGCGGATTGAGGCAGTAGGCAAGCACCAGCCCGGTCACAAACGGCAGAAGGATTTCCTTCAATAATCCGATCAGCAGTATCAACGCGACGGCTGCAAACAGCCAGAAAAGCACCTGCCGTTCGGTTTTCATGAGTCAGCCCCCGATATTGATCCTCCGCACCGCCCCACACTAAGCCGATGAAGTCGGCCCGAAAACCGTCAGCTTGCGGACATATGCGCCATCCAGGCCCGCAGATACGCAGCCAAAGACAACACCGTCAACGCCGCAGTCCCCCAGATCAGTCCGAAAATGAGCCTTTCCAGTCCGAGATTAAAACCCAGATCGGCGAGCACAACGGCGGCAAGCGTAAGTTGTGCGGCTGTGTTTGCCTTGCTGACCCCGAGCGGTCGAATTCGCACCGGCTTATCCATCAGCCACGATAGCATTACGGCGGCGACAATCAGCACATCCCGGCTGACAACTCCGATGACAAGCCACGATGGCAAATCCCCGCGCACACCAAGCGCAATAAAAATGCAAACGATGAGAAGCTTGTCAGCCAGTGGGTCAAGATAGGCCCCCAGCTCTGTCGTCCAGTTGAACCGCTTGGCGAGAAAACCGTCGACTGCATCGGAGACCCCCGCCACCACGAACGCGAAAAACGCAGCCTGGAATCTGCCCGTGAGCAAGAGCCAGAACACGACTGGCACCAGAATGATTCGGCCCAGCGTAATGAGGTTTGGAATGTTCAAAGATGCGCCATTTCTTGCTCGCGACCCAGGCAGTGCCATTCATCCTGCGCCGAATCTCCGGCCCAAGTGTTTACGTCCAAGTCTGCATAAAGCGCGTTGGCTTGCGGCACAATCCTGCAGTTCAGCGTCCTGGAATCATCAAATCAGGTCTCAGCCAGGCAGATTTGGAACGACTTTCTACCCCCCCTCTAACTGAGACGGCGGCAAACGGCCCGGCGATTTGCCGGGCCCACGATTGGAATGACTGCCAACTGGAATTGCACGAGATAGCGGTCAGAAGCCCCCACCCGTGATTACAGCGGACAAGCTTTGATCGAACGCGGGAATCAATCTTGCAAACAACAACTTAGAACGGGACCGGCCCGCCTGAGTGATACGAGAAACCGCCAACCTGCTCTAGAAACTGCGCCGCAGAACCCAACGCCCCGTCCCATCGTCCCGCAAACTCATGCCACCACGTGCCAGAATGTTTGCGAGATTTGCACCGCCGCCGGGAAACCGCAGCGATACGCCGGCCGCGCGCGCCGACACACTCGTGGTCTGGAACTCTTCGACACCGTTGATGGCCTGCAGCTTTTGCTGAATGTCATACCATTCGCCGGGCGAGCCATACTCCACCTGCAAATACACCGGCACGCCAGGCCCGGACAACGCAGCCACACCACCCAGATCACGAGCCTTCACCGCCTTCCAGCGGCCTTCGATGATCCCAAGCGCGACCACCGCCGCATATTCCATCGCGTAGGCAATATCGCGGTCAGGAACCGGATACACGCGGGCAATTTTGAAGCTTCCAACCGCGTCTTTGCCCGACATCACCACCTTGAGCTTATTGGCTGCGCCGTCGTATTCGCCGATCAGAAACACGACACGGTCACTGCCGTACTCGCCGGAGACAATGCGCTCGGCCCCGGCATCACCTGTCTCGATCATCTTCAACGTATCGGAATGAATGCCGGGCCTGATAGCGTCGATACGCACCGGCGTAATCGTGTTCGACAGATCGAGCTCTTTCCAGATCTGCCCCCATTGCCCGATGCCACTGCCAGGAGCCGCGCCCGGCTGCGAACGATAAACAGGCACGACGACGGTTGGCGGCGCCTGAGAATCGATAAACGGCACGCCCTGCTCACGCAGCACCCGCCGCACCGCGTCCGGCGAGAACGAAAAATCGAGGCTCGCGATATATTCCGTGGATGAATTCCGCTCTGAACGAACCGACATTCCATCGACAAGGCTCGCTGCCGCAACGCCCTTCAGACGATCGAGCCGGTTGTAGGCCGTCACCGGCACGATGCGCTTGAGCAACGACCGGAAAGCAGCGTTCTGCCCGTCTTCCATCGCCTTTTTCTTGGCAGCAACAGCATTGTCGGCCTCGGCCTGCACGGGGTAGTTCGCAATCACGAAGGGTTCGTTGTTGCCCGCAGACTGCGCGACACCGGCACCTGCCAAAACCACCACCGTCGCAGCAGCAAACACGCCAGCAGAACGGCAAGCCAGCCGCAGTACACCCCTTGCCACCCGGCTCATTCCTGACCCCGCCATCGCAATTTCCTTCATCTTCGCCCTCATGGTCCACTGTCGCACGCTTCGACCCAGGTATCGACCGGCCGCCGGGTTCGCCCTATAGCAAAGGAAACAAGACCAAGGCGAGGTGGCATGAAAGAGACAACACAAAAGCCAGCCGGCAGGGGCACAGAAAGCGCGGATGCCCAGCCGCAAGCGGTAACCTATCGCGATGCTGGTGTGGATATCGACGCCGGCAATGCGCTTGTCCGCGCCATCAAGCCTCTCATCAAGGCCACCATGCGTTCCGGCGCCGACGGCGAGGTCGGCGGTTTCGGCGGTGTCTTCGATCTCAAGGCAACCGGCTTCCGCGATCCGCTTCTCGTCGCCTGCAACGATGGAGTCGGCACCAAATTGCGCCTGGCCATAGAGACCGGCCAGCATAAGACGATCGGCATCGACCTTGTCGCGATGTGCGTCAACGATCTCGTCGTTCAGGGTGCAGAACCGCTTTTCTTTCTCGACTACTTCGCCACTGGCGCTCTCGATCTCGACACCGCCCGCGATGTCATAGAAGGCATCGCAACCGGCTGCCGTCAGTCGGGCTGCGCCCTGATCGGTGGCGAAACAGCCGAGATGCCCGGCATGTACCAAAGCGGCGATTACGATCTTGCAGGCTTTTCCGTCGGCGCAGTTGAGCGCGACGAGCTGCTTCCATCCGCCCAACTCGCCGCGGGCGACGTTATAATCGCTCTGCCCTCTTCGGGTGTGCACTCAAACGGATATTCGCTGGTCCGCAGACTCGTCGAAAAAGCCGGGCTTGGTTGGGAGGACAAGGCTCCCTGGGAAGCATCCCGGACAGTCGCAGCATCCCTGCTTGAACCCACTCGCATTTACGTCAAACCAATCCTGGCAGCGCTCAAGCAATGCGGCGCGTCAGGCAGCGCCATCCGCGCTCTCGCCCACATCACCGGCGGCGGTCTGAGCGAAAACATTCCGCGCGTCCTCAAATCCGGCCTGAAAGCACAGATCGATCTGGAAAGCTTCACGCCGCCTCCCGTCTTCGGCTGGCTGGCGAAAACCGGCAATCTTCCGGCTTCAGAAATGCTGCGCACTTTTAACTGCGGGATCGGCATGGTGGTCATCACGGCCCCGGACAAAGTCGATGCCGTAACAAGCGCACTTACGCAGGTCGGCGAAGCACCCATCCGAATTGGCGAAATTATCGCCGACAGCAAGTCTCAGGATAACGGCGGGCCAAATGGTGAAGGCGTCGTATATTCTGGCAGCCTGAGGCTCGCACCATGACCGGCACTGAAAGCGGCATCGCGCAATCTGAAAAACGGATGGTCAAAAAACGGGTGGCTGTCCTGATATCAGGTCGCGGCTCAAACATGATGTCGCTGGTCGAGGCCGCCGATTCATCCGACTACCCTGCCGAAATCGTCTCCGTAATCTCAAATCGCCCGCAGGCTCCGGGGCTCGAGTGGGCCGCAGGCCGCGGCATTCCCACCGCGGCAATCGACCACACGGCATTTAAAACCCGTGATGAATTTGATGCCGAGCTCGACCGAACGCTGACGCAGGCCGAACCCGATATCATCGCCTGCGCCGGCTTCATGCGGCTGATGACACCATCGTTCGTCATGAAGTGGCAGGACCGGATGATAAACATCCACCCGTCGTTGCTGCCCCTTTTCAAGGGATTGCATACGCATCAACGCGCAATAGACGCCGGCATGCGCATCTCTGGTTGTACTGTCCACGCCGTGCGGCCCGAGATGGACGAAGGCCCCATCCTGGGCCAAGCCGCAGTGCCCATTTTGCCCCAGGATACGGCCGAAACGCTGGCTGCCCGTATCCTGACCGCCGAGCATAAACTTTATCCTCAAGTTCTTGCGCTATTAGCATCCCATCAGATCTCGATCGCCGATGGCAAAGTAAAGTTTCCTGAACAGCTTAACCAAAATCAAGTGCTGTTCTCGCCAACGATTCGATAAGTCGGCCATGTCATGGGTCAAAGACAGCTTTCGCGAAAGGCGTTGCTTTATTGCTTCGCGCCATAGTGAAGCGGGCCCCCTTAGTGGCATGGACAATTTTTCGGACGTGGTGCTAGTCAGACCGGCCCTCTCGCCGACCTGTTGTCCGGGGAACACCTGATATCGCGCAAGACGCGCTATTCTAGGGCGTTACGACGATATGTTGTCGTTCAGGGCGAATTGGCCCGTTACCGAGGTACGGTACAGGTATGCCGGCCCGTAAGGCGCGCATCGAGATTGCGAATGCCGCTTGGAGACGTTGAGCAAATGGAAAACCTTGAGACCCACGCCAATCAGTTGGGCGACGAGAGCAGTATCTGGTTCAAACTGACGCCGCTGCTCAAAGACCCCGACAACCCTATGCGCATCCTTATGCAGATGGCGCAGCGTTATGGTCCGGTGATCCCAGTCAACATGGCTAATCAGCGCCTCGTGCTGGTTACTGAGCCTGAATACTTCAAGCACGTGCTCGTCACCAAGGCCGACAACTACATCAAGTATTTCGACGGGCTGAAGCCGATCTTTGGCAAGTCGATGATTACCCACGACGGCGCACTCTGGCAAAAGATTCGCGCGCCCCAACAGCCGGCATTCCATCCCGACGCATTCGGCGAATACATCCCCTATTTCAATCTCGCGATCCGCGCGAAAATGGATCAGTGGGCCGAACTGGCCAAAAGCGGCGAAACGATTGAGATGGTCGAACAGACCTGGACGCTCGCCGCAGACATGATCTGCAAGGCGCTGTTTGACCGCGACATGCCGTTCAATCCGCACGTCATCTTCAAGTACGTGAAGACGTACACCGACGTCATGCATCACAAGGAACTGCGCGTCAAAAAGCAGGCGGGCGAGTTTTATGCGATGTCCGAGGACGACGCGGCCAAGGCGATGGAAGCCTGGTGGAGCGTTCCCCCGTCGGTTATCGCGGCCGACCCGCGCGAAGAGCGTGAAAAGACG
>CAYGRH010000206.1:0-2561 GCA_964352165.1 uncultured Hyphomicrobiaceae bacterium
GCTGCGTACCGATGCTGTCGTCCGTCTGCTCGTTGTCTCCGTTGCCTTCTACGGAATGTCGACGTTCGAAGGCCCGCTAATGTCCATCAAGGCGGTCAACTCGCTCAGCCACTACACCGACTGGACCATCGGTCACGTGCACTCCGGTGCTCTGGGCTGGGTCGCCATGGTGTCCTTCGGCGCCATCTACTGTCTGGTGCCGTGGCTGTGGAACCGCAAAGGGCTGTACTCCATGCGGCTTGTCGAATGGCACTTCTGGATCTCGACCATCGGTATCCTGCTCTACATCACCGCGATGTGGGTTTCCGGGATCACCCAGGGTCTGATGTGGCGGGCCTACGACAACCTCGGCTTCCTTCAGTACTCGTTCATCGAGACCGTCGAGGCGATGCACCCCTACTACGTCATTCGCGCTGCGGGCGGCCTGTTGTTCGTCATCGGTGGTTTCATCATGGCCTACAACATCTGGCGCACGATCAGAGGTGATGAGGCAGTCGATCTAGCCGAACAGCCTGCCGTCGCAGCCGCCCCTGGCCTGCGCGCCACGCCAGCCGAGTGAGGGACAGATAATGTTTGAAAAACACGCAATCTTTGAGAAGAACTCACTCATCCTGCTGATCGGCATCCTCGTGATGGTGTCGATCGGCGGCATCGTCCAGATCGCGCCGCTGTTCTGGATCGAAAGCACCATCGAGAAGGTGAAGGGCATGCGGCCCTACAGCCCTCTCGAATTGGCGGGCCGCGATATCTACATCCGGGAAGGCTGCTACAATTGCCATTCCCAGATGATCCGCACCTTGCGCGATGAAGTCGAGCGCTACGGACACTATTCGCTTGCTGCCGAGAGCATGTACGACCACCCCTTCCAGTGGGGCTCAAAGCGCACGGGACCAGATCTCGCGCGTGTCGGCGGCAAGTACTCGAACCAGTGGCATGCCGAGCACATGATCAATCCGCGCGCGGTTGTGCCGGAAAGCATCATGCCGGGCTATCCGTGGCTGGCCGAGCGTAAGATCGATGTCGACGAAATGGTCGAGAAGCTGAAGACACAGGTCGCTGTTGGCGTTCCATACACGGCTGAGATGATCGAGAACGCCAAGGCGGACACCCTGGCTCAGATCGATCCCGACAGCGATGCCGCCGAAGCCCTCGCCAAGCGGTATCCGAAAGCCGTCATCGCCAAATTCGACGGTGTGCCCGGCAAGGAGCCGACCGAGCTCGACGCGATGATTGCCTATCTTCAGATGATGGGCACGCTCGTTGACTTCGCAAGTTTCGATGAATCTGGCCCCAATCTTCGCTAAGCCCGTTGTGCCGGCGCGGCCGGCCAGCAAGGTCACGTAGAAGACGAAAGCCAAGCAGGACATCAAAGAAGGGCTCAGGAGTTTTTCGATGACTTACGACACCGTCGCAACGGTCTCCCAGGTGACCTCACTGCTCATGTTCATATGTTTGTTCGCAGGGGTTCTTGCCTACGCATTTTGGCCGGGCAACCGTCAACGCTTTGACGCGGCACAGCGCCAGGCTCTTGAACTCGATGACACCACAACTCCAGGCAAAGGCGGGACAAAACAGTGAGCGCCTCAGATCATGACCACAAACCCGATATCGACTCCGTCACAGGTGTCGAAACGACCGGCCACGAATGGGACGGCATCAAGGAGCTGAACAAGCCTCTGCCGCTGTGGTGGCTCTATGTCTTCTACGCATGTATCCTTTGGGCAGTCGGCTATTGGGTATTTTACCCGACCTGGCCTACGGCAAACGGCTTCACACCGGGCGTGCTCGGCTTTTCGCAGCGCGCTGCGGTCTCCGCAGAAGTCGCTGCAGGCAAGGAAGGTCAGGCCAAGTTCCGCCAGGCAATTGCCGACAAATCGCTGGACGAAATTCGTGCCGACCCCGAGCTTCTGCGTTTCGCGGTAGCCGGCGGCAAGGCAATGTTCGGTGAAAACTGTGCGGGCTGCCACGGTCGTGGCGCGCAAGGGTTCAAGGGTTACCCCAACCTCAACGATGACGATTGGATCTGGGGCGGTTCGTTGGACGCGATCCACGCAACCATCCTGCATGGCATTCGTGCCACAAACGACGACACCCGCGTCAGCGACATGCCGAAGTTTGGCCGCGATGAGCTCCTTGAACCGGCACAGATCAACGATGCCGCTGCCTATGTCTTGTCCCTGTCGGGTCAGACAGGCGGTGACGATGCCGATGCTGTGACAAGGGGCAGCGAGATCTACGTCGAGAACTGTGCGGCCTGTCATGGCGAAGACGGCAAGGGCAACCACGATCTCGGTGCGCCCAATCTGACTGATGCGATCTGGCTATTCGGCTCCGACAAGAAAGACGTCGTCGAAAGCATCTATACCGGGCGCGGCGGCATGATGCCTGCGTGGTCTGGCAGACTTGACCCGGTGACCATCAAGTCTCTGGCGATCTACGTCCACTCCTTGGGAGGCGGTGAGCAAGGCCCGCAGGCCATGCTCATGATTAAGGACTGATCCGATGTGCTGCGACGGCTTCGCTTTACTTTTGGCCCAGGCTCAATTCGAGGCTCAATTCGA
>CAYGRH010000206.1:2661-6235 GCA_964352165.1 uncultured Hyphomicrobiaceae bacterium
AGGCTCAATTCGAGGCTCAATTCGAAAAGCGGCACCGTGACCATGAAATCCAGACCATGGTTCCGGTGTCGCAGGCCTCGTCCAAGGTAAAGCAGGCTGTCAAGCAACCGGCTAGATCAGTTGGCACGCTGGCCGCAGGTTTGGCGGCCTGCATCGATTGGAGACGGTCCACTGCAGCCGATCCTATCCGGCCCCGGAGAGCGGCCCGCATGGATAACCATCCCGGCGAATACCCGGACTGTCGAACGATCGACAACAAACTTATTGAGGTTGGCTAACCTATGAGTGAACTCCAGGCGCAGGACTTCATCACCAACGAACCTGCGCCAGGTATCACCGCCCATGACGTTTCAGCGGTCAACAGCAAGGAGAGCCGCAAGCTCTACGCTGTGCGTCAGAAGATCTATGCCAAGCTGGCGCACGGAACATTCCGCCGGCTGAAGTGGATCGTCATGGCAGTGACGCTTGGCATCTACTATCTGCTCCCGTGGATCCGGTGGCCGCGCGGCGAAGGTATGCCTGACCAGGCGGTGTTGGCCGACGTCGAAAATGGACGCTTGTTCGTGGGTCCCATCGAAATCTGGCCGCAGGAATTCTACTACGTCACCGGACTGCTGGTGCTGGCCTCGCTCGTATTGTTCCTCGTGACCTCCGCGCTCGGGCGGGTCTGGTGCGGCTATACCTGCCCGCAGACGGTCTGGACGGACCTGATGATCTCGATCGAACGGTTCTGGCAAGGCGATCGCAATTCTCGCATGCGCTTGGACAAGTCGCCTTGGACGATTCACAAGATCTACCTGAAGGTGATGACCCACCTGTCGTGGATCTTGGTCTCGATCCTCACGGGCGGTGCATTCGTGTTCTATTTCCGCGACGCTCCCACGCTGGCCGTAGAGTTCCTCACCGGAACGGCACCGATGGTCGCCTACCTGTTCTTGGGACTGTTCGCGGCAACGACGTATCTGCTGGGTGCCATCTCGCGCGAACAGGTCTGTATATATATGTGCCCCTGGCCGCGCATCCAGGGCGCGATGACCGACCATCACACGCTCCTGGTCAGCTATCGCACGGAACGCGGCGAGCCGCGCGGCGCCGCGCGCAAAGGGCCGGACGGCAAGGTCGCTTGGGACGACCGCGGCGACTGTATTGACTGCAAGGCTTGCGTTGCCGTCTGCCCGACCGGCATCGATATTCGTGACGGCTCGCAGTTGGAATGCATCCAGTGCGCGCTGTGCATCGATGCCTGCGATGAGATCATGCAGAAAATCGGCCGTCCCGAGCGCCTGATCGCCTACGACACCATCGCGAAGCGCGAGGCCTCAGGCCGCTCCGAGCACGAACCGTTCAAGTTCATCCGCTCCAGGACAATGCTATATGCCGGCCTGATCGTGGCCGTGATGGCAGTAATGGCAGCAGGCTATGCTGGCCGCAGCACGCTTGAAGTCAACGTCATTCCCGATCGCTCGCCGCTGTTCGTCCAGTTGGCAGATGGCGCGATCCGTAACGGCTACACCGTCAAGGTCCTCAATAAATCGCACGAGGTCCGAAAGGTATCGGTTGCCGTGAAGGGGCTTGATGGCGCTGAGCTGACAATGCTCGGATACGATAAGTTTCCAGAATTCATCGAGGTCCCGACAGACGATCTGCGCGAGCTTCGGATTTTCGTAAAGGTGCCCGTGGACAAGGTCCACGAGCTGGTAACGCCGACGAAATTCCAGTTTGTGGTCGAGGATGTCGGCGTGGAGGCAAACCGGGCAACCATGCAACGTAGCGTGGTATTCCAAAGCCCGAAACGATGACGCTAACAGGGAGGCGGATTTTGCTCGCGAAACACGCCTCAGACCTCACGTTTTGACCGGACCTCGAAAGTGACAGCAATGACGCCCCCGACAATGACCCAAGCCATACCCAACGATGGAACGCCCAGGAGCGCTGCGATGACGGGGCCGAACACCGACCCAAAGAATGCAGGCCAGAAGCCCGGCCAGAAGCCGGCCCAGAAAAAGAGCCCGAACGAGATTACAGGTCGTCATGTTCTGTTGGCGATGCTCGCGTTCTTCGGCGTCATCTTCGCGGTAAACGGCACATTTTTGTATCGCGCGATCGGCACGTACACGGGCGTTGTCTCCAACGAGCCCTACCGAAAGGGCCTGGAATACAACAAGCGGATTGCAGACGAGGAACGCCAGCAGGCGCTGGGCTGGAAACACAACATTGCGCTTTCTCCAGACGGTCAGCTTCGCATTGCATTTGACGGCGCTTCACCACAGGCACTGGCCGGCCTGAGCCTGTCAGGCACGGTAGGCCGCCCGTCGACGGCCGCTCAGGATGTTTCTGTCATCCTGGCTGAAGGACGGCCCGGCGAATACCTGGCTGATGTCGGAAAGCTGGGCGATGGCAATTGGCTGGTTACGGCGGAGGCGACGCGCCCGCTTCCCCAGGGCTCTGCCGCTGAAGCGGAAGCCGAAGTCGTCTACCGGATAAAGGAACGGGTATGGCTCAAGCGCTGACAGCGGAAATCGCCCCAGGCTCTATCGACCCACGGTCAGGGTCAGCCAAAGCCGCGCCCGATAGCGCGCCTGAGAAGTCGAAACAGCCCGAAAAAACCACCATCGTGCTAACGGTCGAAAACATGACTTGCGGCGGCTGCATGCGCAAAGTCGAGACGGCATTGAATGCGGTCCCCGGCGTTGCAATGGCGCGCGCAAACCTGTCGGCCCGCCGCGTCACTGTCGTCAGCGACGCTACATCCGCCACGTCGCGAACCGACGCTGGTGAGTTGTCCTCGCGGCTGACGCAGGCGCTGAGCGATGCAGGCTTCAAGTCGGCAGAAATCGAGCTGTCGAGTGACGACCCGGGCAAAGCCCACGAACGCGATTTGTTCGTGCGCATGGCTGTTGCGGGTTTTGCGGCAGCAAACATCATGCTGCTCTCCGTTTCGGTCTGGTCGGGCGATGCATTGGGCGACATGGGCGAAGGCCTCAAGTCGCTGTTCCATTGGCTGGCCGCTCTGGTCGCTTTGCCCACAGTCGCCTATTCGGGTCAGCCGTTCTTCCGTTCGGCCATAACCGCGCTTTCGTCCTGGCGCATCAACATGGACGTGCCGATCTCACTCGGCGTTCTTCTCGCCACAGCAATGAGCTTGTTCCAGACGGCCGCAGGCGACGGCTACGTATATTTCGATGCAGCCGTCATGCTGCTGTTCTTCCTGCTGATCGGCCGCGTCCTCGACATCAGGATGCGCAACCGCGCGGCTGGCGCTGCGACAAACCTTTTGGCTTTGCGAGCCATTTCAGCCGACGTCGTAGCCGAAGACGGAACGATCACACGCCTGCCTGCCGGCGCGCTCGCACCTGGCATGAATATCCACATTGCTCCCGGAGAGCGCATCGCAATCGATGGCACTGTTGCCACGGGGCGCAGCGACGTCGATAACGCGCTGATCACCGGAGAAACCGCCCCGCAGACGGTCGCTGCAGGCGATAAAGTTTTTGCCGGTGCGATCAATCTTTCCGGCGCGCTTGTCGTGCGGGCCGACGCGGTTGAAGACAAGACAGTGTTGTCGGAAATCACC
>CAYGRH010000207.1:0-6215 GCA_964352165.1 uncultured Hyphomicrobiaceae bacterium
GTGCTGCCGCCTGCCTGATCTGCCCCGCGATCGTCAGTTCCAGCGCATCGACCAAGGCTGCCTCGAACGTCGTGCCACCGGCTGCGCCCGCCAGGGCCGCCTTGGCACAGCGCAGCGATCCGGCCGCATCGCTCACGTTTTCTGCCTTGCCTAGCAACACAGTGCCGAGACCTGTCAGCGCGTGGGCAGCAGGAAGCTGCGGGTCGAGCTGCAACGCGCGCCCGATATGATCTGCGGCCGCACGATGCGTCGTGACCGCAAGCACGGCGTCCCCAAACGCAGCTACAGCGCCATCGCTGGAGGTCGAATGCTCGCCGCCAAACTGATCGATGATCATTCCAGGCTCCTCATGGGTTTGGAAAACGCGCTGAGAGTTCTGCGCCGCAAACGATGGCACGTTCGGCCCGGGTACAGCTTCACCAGCCGTCGGTTATGCGGAGTACAACTGCGCGCTCCAACGCCAAGCAGCGTTTCGTTACGCCTTGGACCGGCGACACAACTCCATTTTGCTAGCGATGGGGCTGTTTGCCTGCAAATCAAGCCCGGTTCACAACCTTGGCATGACGCCGTGCACGAGACGCAGTTCTCGATAGCCAGAGCCAATGCTAGGCAAGGGCTGGGGCGATTCTGCGTCCGATCCATGGCGGGCAGGCGCAGCGCAGCAATCACCTCGTCGAGCCGGTAAGGCCTGGGTGCTGATGGCGATATTCAAAGGGGGAATGGCAGGCAAATACTCTACGCGCGCTTAATGCACACGATGAAGTTGTTTGCTGGCATTTGGATGACTTCGGCAATTTGAAGTCCAAAAATGTGGGCTGCCTGATCTACCTCGGAGAGATCGCGAACGCCCCATTCGCTGTTTTCTGCACGAAGATCCGCATCGAATACCGCATTCGATGGGGCCGTGTGTTGCCCGCCTTTTGAAAACGGCCCGTAAACCAGCAGTTCTCCATCTTCGCTGAGATACCGGCTTGCGCCGACCAGGATGGCGACTGCCGCCGCCCAGGGGGCGATATGCACCACGTTGAAGGCCAGAAGTCCGGTCAGGCTCTTGGGGACAACCGGCCCGCCGTTTAGATCCCAAGCCCGATCCAGCACATCGAGTATTTCAGCTTCACGAAGATTTCCCAGCGGGGCATCCGTGCCTGGATTAAGCCGCCATGCCCGCGCGCTGGCGACATGGCGCGGGTTCGGATCGCTAGGCCGGACAGTGAGGTTTGGGAAGACTTGAGCGATTTTCAGCGCATGCTGCCCGGTGCCGCAACCTAATTCCAGAACCTCGCCTTTTCGGTCCCTCAGCCGGCCTTCAAGTGCAGTGATGATCGGGGCGTGATTGCGTTCAAAGGCCGATGAGTAAAGCCGTCCATCCGGAGATGCCGGCCCGCCTTCGCCTTGGATGCTGTAATCGACAACGAATTTGGCCATGCCACACCCCAATCCATACTGGCCGATCTTGTGTTGACTGCCGGCCTCGCTTCACACCTTAACCGGATGGCGGTTGCCACAACAGTCTTTGCGGTTTCCGCACAAGGAACAAGGAGTATCGGATAGGCCACCTGCGCAGCGAGGCGTGGCGCGAACGATCAAGTCATTGCGGCCTGGGATGCAGCTTGGGATGCAGTGGAATTGTATCGGTCGCGCCGTCAGCACCCATGAAAACGACGAGCACTCGGGCTATTTGGTCGCCGCGGTTGTGCCCGTTATGAACAACCGACATCGCTTCAAGGAAGCTATCTCCGGGTTTGTAGACCTTCGTGCCGTGGCTGCCGTAGTCGACCGTCAACTCGCCCTCGAGCATGTAGGCAAACAAAGGCACCCCATGCCGGTGCGGCCCGGTCGCTTCTCCCGGCTTCATGCTGACGATGACCGCCGTGACCTTCGCGGGCCCGTCAGTTGGATAGACGATCTTCTCTCCGACGATGTTGACGCTTGCAGAAAGCAATTCCTCGACGTGCTTGTAGGGTTCGCGGCTTTGGCCCGGAGAAACCAGGAGTACAGAGGCAGCAATAGCCGTAATGCCCGCAACTGCCGCCGCGCCCAGCCAGAACTTCATTTGTCTTCTCGCCATTTCTGCTATCCCCGATTTTCAGTCGTTTCAGTTCCTTCTTAAACGGGGTCGAGAGTCGCGCGCGCGAAAATCCGGCAGCCATCCAAAGTTATTTTGCATCGCCGCCATCACGCGGCCGTCACGGCATCTTGATCCCCATTCGTTGGCGCGCAAAGGGCGAACAGGGCAGGTTACGGTGGGAAGTCTCGTTGTCTTTGCCGAGGAAAAATTGATGCTCAGGTTCGCTTGCTCGCTCGTCCTTGCCGCCGCGCTGTCGGTGCCGGCCGCCGCTGCCGAAACAACCAAGTCTCCATCGAGCGCGGCGGGATGGCGCCTGTCGAATGAGGCCTCGCCTTATCTGCGCCAGCACGCCGACAACCCCATTGCATGGTTCCCGTGGGGTGAGGAAGCATTTGCAGAAGCAAAGAAGACCAACAAACCGATCTTCCTCTCCGTGGGCTATTCCACCTGCTACTGGTGCCACGTGATGGAGCGCGAAAGCTTCGTCAACGACGCGATCGCGAAAATCGTCAACGAGAACTTCATCGCCATCAAAGTCGACCGCGAGCGCCGCCCAGACGTCGATGCGACCTACATGATTGCAACCGAACTCATCACACAGGGCGGCGGCTGGCCCAATTCGGTTTTCCTTACTCCCGACCTCAAGCCGTTCTACGCGCTGACCTATGCACCTGCTGACCAGTTCACAGCCCTGCTCAACCAAGTTACGACGACTTGGAAGAATGAGGAAAAACCATTGCGCGAGGATGCCGATCGTATCGCCGGCATGATCCAGCAATACACGCAGCGCCAGAGCCAGGCCGTCGAGATCACACCGAAGGCCCGCGCGCTGGCAAGTCTCAAAATTCTCTCAGGCTTTGATGCTTTCAACGGCGGGCTCGGCACTGCACCGAAATTCCCGCGCGAATCCGTTCTGGCCTATCTCCTTCACAGGGCCGAGCGCGACGGCGACGAACTGGCGCGCGAAGCACTCGAACTGACGCTTGATAATATGATCCGTGGAGGCATCAATGATCACCTCTCTGGTGGCTTCCACCGCTACGCGACGGACAATGAGTGGGCCGTGCCGCACTTTGAAAAGATGCTCTACAATCAGGCGCTCATCGCGCGCCTGCTCAACAGGTCTTACGAGCTGACAGGCCGCAAGACCTACGCCGATGCAGCCCGCCGCACACTTGATTTCGTATTGCGCGACATGACGACGGAGGATGGCAGCTTTGCCTCCGCATTCGATGCTGAAACGGACGGCAAGGAGGGGCTTTATTACCTTTGGACCAAGGAAGAGGTCGATACGGTTTTGGGAGAGGATGCAGCTTTCGCAGCTACTGCGTTCGGCATCACCGAAGACGGCAACCATGAAGGCATGAACACGCTTCGCCTCTCAGCCCCGGTCGATGAACTTGCCGCAACCCTGAAGCTCGATGCCGCAGCGTTCGATGCAAAACTCCAGGCCGTCACCTCAAAGCTGCGCGAGGCCCAGCAGGCCCGCAAACCGCTTAAGCGCGACGACAAGATCACCGCCGACTGGAACGCGGCCATGATCGCCACATTCGCCGAGGCATCCGTGGTTCTTTCCCAACCGCGCTACCTGGATGCCGCAAAGCGCGCCATGGCCGTGCTCGCCGATAAGCTCGCAGTGGCCACGCCGGAGATGCAGCGCACGTACTTCGACAACGTCGCGGGCCTTGATGCCACCCAGGCCGACCATGCCGAAGTCGGTCTTGCCGCAATCCAGCTTTTTGACGCCGAGCAGGACGTCAATTGGCTCGACCTTGCTAAGCGATCCGCATCCATCATCACACAGCGCTTCGCCGACAAAGTCGCAGGCGACTATTATCTGACGGCATCCGCGACCGGTTTCGTGCGCACGAAGCAATATGACGACAGCGATTTGCAGAGCGGTAATGCTGCAGCGTTGGAACTGTTTGCCAGCCTTGCCCGCCGCGATCCCGACCCGCAATGGCGCCATGCCGCCGATGGCCTGGCCGCAACCCTTTCAGGGCTGGCGGATCGCAGCCCGCTGGCGATGGCGGCAAGTCTCACGGCAATCGACATCCACCAGCGGGGCGAGACCGGCCCGCGGCAGTATCTCGCCAAGGGTGCAGTGCGCGCGGTGGCCTCGCGCGATTGTACGACCGGCAAGGCCCGCGTCGAACTCCACGTGGCCCCCGGCTGGCACATCAACGCCAATAAGCCGAGCGAGGAGTTCCTGATACCCACCGTAGTGACGCTCGATGGCAATCAGCCAGCAGATCTCGTCTATCCGCCGACGATTGAGCGCAAGCTCGCCTTCAACGACGCGCCGCTGCAACTCTACGAGGGCCGTGTCGAACTCAGTTTCGCGCTGCCGGAAAAGGCCGAAGCGGAAGCCGCGAGCGAAGCCATCTCAGCCCGTGAAGTCACGCTCAGTGTGCAGGCCTGCTCCGATAAGATTTGCCTTGAGCCGGAAACGGTCCGGTTGACCCTCCCGCCATCGGTCGCAACGCGATAAGCCCGCCCGCCGAGCAAGCGTTTTGCTGTCTTGCGCCAGCACATATGCACGCCCGCGTTCACGCCACCTCTGGACAGCGCTGCAAGTTTGTCCCAGGAACGGCCTAGCGCCGCGCATCTGGGACGTCCCAACTCCGCCCTGGTTGCGCGCCCGATAAACGAACGCAACGCAAGGGCAAACGATGGATCGCATCAACGCGCGTATCGCCGAGGAATTGAACGTCCGCCTCACTCAGGTCGATGCCGCCGTCACGCTGCTGGGCGAGGGCGCAACGGTTCCCTTCATCGCACGCTACCGCAAGGAAAAAACCGACGGGCTTGATGACACGCAGCTGCGCAAGCTGGAAGAGCGCCTGACCTATCTGCGCCAGTTGGAAGAACGCCGCGCCACGGTCCTTAAAACCATCGCCGAGCAGGGCAAGCTCACACCGGAACTGCAACGTGCGATCCAGGGCGCCGACAACAAGGTCGAACTCGAAGACCTTTATGCGCCCTACAAGCCCAAGCGCCGAACCAAGGCGCAGATCGCCCGCGAGGCGGGTCTTGAACCGCTGGCCGATGCGCTCTTATCGAATCCTGCTCTCGATCCCAAGACGGAAGCTGCCAGGTACGTCGACGCTGCCCGCGAGGTCGCCGACGAAAAGGCGGCCCTCGACGGCGCGCGCTTCATCCTCATCGAGCGCTTCGGCGAGAATGCAAAGCTTGTCGGCGAGTTGCGCGAATGGCTGTGGTCGACGGGGCTGATCTCCTCGCGCGTCATGAAGGGCAAGGAGGCCGAGGGCGCGAAGTTCTCCGACTATTTCGACTTCCGCCAGCCCATCCGGCAGATCCCATCCCACCGCGCGCTCGCCCTGTTTCGCGGCCGCAATGAAGGCATCCTCGCGCTCGACCTGAACGTAGACTTCGAGCCCACGCAGGCCCACCCGGCCGAGCCGCGTATCATGGTCGCCTTCTCGATTGCAGACCGGGGCAGGCTTGCAGATTCGTGGCTGGCTGAGACGGTGAAACTGGCCTGGAAAACGAAGCTTCATACCTCTCTCGTCGCCGACCTTTTCGCCCGCCTGAAGGAAGCCGCCGACAACGGCGCCATCGAAGTCTTTAAGTCAAACCTCAAGGATCTGCTGCTCGCAGCGCCAGCCGGCCCGCGTGTCACGATGGGGCTCGACCCGGGCATCCGGACAGGCGTCAAGGTCGCGGTCGTCGATCAGACCGGCAAGCTCGTCGATACGTCCACCATCTATCCGCACGAGCCGCGCAACGATTGGAACGGGTCGCTAGCCACGCTGGCTGCATTATGCGCCAAGCACAAGGTCGAAGTGATTGCCATCGGCAACGGTACAGCCAGCCGCGAGACCGACAAGCTCGCCGGCGATCTGATGAAGAAGATGCCGGAACTGAAGCTGACGAAAATGACGGTGTCGGAGGCCGGCGCCTCCATCTATTCGGCCTCCCAGCTTGCCGCCGACGAATTCCCCGATCTCGACGTCAGTCTGCGCGGTGCTGTCTCCATCGCACGCCGCCTGCAGGACCCGCTTGCCGAACTCGTCAAGATCGAACCAAAGGCCATCGGCGTCGGCCAGTACCAGCACGACGTCAGCCAGCCCGAACTCGCCCGCTCGCTCGATGCCGCCGTCGAGGACTGCGTGAACGCCGTCGG
>CAYGRH010000208.1:0-5971 GCA_964352165.1 uncultured Hyphomicrobiaceae bacterium
CTGGCGCTGAGTGCTACTGGCGCGCTGACCGGCGGGTATGCGGTTGCCGAACCGTTCCGGCTGAACGTGACGCGCTACCGGGTTTCGCCTAACAACTGGCCGAAGGGTTTGTCGCTGCGGCTTGCCGTGATTGCCGATCTGCATGTGTGCGAACCTTGGATGAACCTTGAGCGGGTTGGCCGCATCGTCGCGCGCACAAATGCGATTGGAGCCGATGCCATCCTGCTGCTGGGCGATTACATCCCCAGTTCCCGCATGCGCAAGATTTCCGCACTGCTGCCGGGCGCAAGTCCGGTGCCGGAGGATGCCTGGGCGCAGGTGCTGGGCGGGCTCAGGGCCCCGCTCGGCGTGCATGCCGTTCTGGGCAACCACGACTGGTGGCAGGATGCGGGCGCGATGGCGCGGCGCGCGGGGCCAACGTCGGCCGGTGATGCCTTGCAGCGGGCCGGGATCAATCTCCTGGAAAACCAGGCTGTGCGCTTCGAACAGGACGGCCAGGGCGTGTGGATTGCCGGTCTGGGCGACCAATGGGCGTTTTTCGCGCTCAACTTCGAGGAAGCCAAGAAAACGGGCTTTCCATACGAGGGCATTCACGACGTCGCTGGTACGCTGGCGCAGGTGACGGACGACGCGCCGGTGATCATGATGGCGCATGAGCCGGACATATTCGCGAGTATGCCCGAGCGCGTGTCGCTGACGTTGTCGGGGCATACGCACGGCGGGCAGGTGCGGCTGTTGGGCTATGCGCCGGTGGTGCCGTCGCGGTTCGGGCGGCGATACGATTACGGTCACATTGTCGAGGACGGGCGGCATCTCGTCGTGTCGGGCGGGCTTGGCTGTTCGGTGCTGCCGATCCGGTTCGGGGTTCCGCCGGAGATCGTCGTCGTCGATCTTGGGGATGGCGGGCAGAAAGGCGTTTCGTGATGGGCGAAGACAAACGGGAGCAGCAAAGCCCTTATGGCGAGTGGCCGGATGTTGCAGGGCGCATTGCCGATGATGCGGAGGGCCGGCATCACCTGTTGCCGGTGCGGGTGTACTTCGAGGATACGGATGCAGGCGGCGTTGCTTATCACGCCTCATATGTGCGCTGGTGTGAGCGCGGGCGGACGGATTTTCTGCGTCTCCTGGGATCGGATCATCGCGGGCTGATCGACGGGTCGGACAACAACGCTCCGGCTGCTTTCGTCGTGCGGCGCATGACACTCGACTATCTCAGCCCCGCGCGGATGGACGATCTCTTGATTGTCCGCACCAGCGTCAAGGAATTGGGGGGAGCCTCGGTGACGCTGCGCCAGGGTGTGTGGCGGGGTGCGCGCAAGATCTTTGAAGCCGACGTCACGGTCGTGCTTGTTTCGATTGCTGGCAAACCGCTGCGACTGAGCGATGCCATTCGCGGCGCATTTGCAGCGCACGAAGGCGGGGGGTAAGCCCCTGTCGGGGATTGCGTGCGTGCCGCTGAGGCGGCATGGATCATGGAAATCAGCGTTTTGAGTAGATTTGGCGCGAGTCGCGCCTGCCAGTATGTCCGCCGGGCCTGTCTTCTGGCTTGATCGACTGCATTTAACCGGCGTTATCCTGCTGCGTCCGATGGCCCACGTGGCAACGTCCAAGCCCTTGTTTAGGCGATTATGTACTTGACGAACCACGGCTATGAATCTATATTACGTATCAGATAGATACGAGGATTCTGCTATGTCTGTTTTGAGCAAGCCGTGGTTTCACAATGAAAAGGCAGCTTTCGTCAAGCTTGAAAGCATCCTTTGGCCAAAAGGTCCGGTCTGCCCACATTGTTGCAGTGCGGGAAAGCACTACGACTTGGCAAAGACCCGAGTCGGTTTGCGAAAATGTGGCGAGAAGGAGTGCCGGAAACAGTTCACCGTCCGGGTGGGCACTGTTTTCGAGTCCAGCCATGTGCCGCTTCACAAGTGGATGCAGGCCGTTCACCTGCTTTGCGCGTCCAAGAAGGGCATCAGTAGCCACCAGCTTCATCGGGTTCTTGAGGTGACCTACAAGACTGCATGGTTCATGAGCCATCGCATTCGCGAAGCGATGCGTACTGGAGCATTATCCCCGATGGGCGGTGCAGGCGGTATTGTTGAGGTAGATGAGACTTTCATCGGCCAGAGGAAGGGCGTGAAGGTTCGGCGCGGCTTCTCTCACAAGCACGCTGTTATGACACTTGTTGATCGCGATGGTGATGCCCGTAGCTTCCACGTCGGCAACGTCAAGGCCATCACCGTGTTGCCGATCATCAAGGACAACATTGCTCGCGAGTCGCGCATTGCAACGGATGAGGCGATGCAGTACCGGGATCTAAAGTTTCACTACCTGGACCATCAGGCTGTCCACCATGGCCGTGAGGAATGGGCGCGAGGCGAGATCCACACGAACACGGTTGAGGGCTACTTCTCGATCTTCAAACGCGGCATGAAGGGCGTGTACCAGCATTGCTCCGAGAAGCATCTGCATCGCTATCTCGCTGAGTTTGACTTCCGCTACAACAATCGGTCAGCAAGGGGAATCGAGGATGAGCAGAGAGCCGAGAATGCGTTGAAGGCCGTCAGCGGCAAGCGCCTGAAATATCATGGACCTGATAGGCATAAAGAAGGGCTAGCATTGTGATTCTTTAACGAATCAAGTATAAAAGTAGCGTGTCGCTGCGGCTGTGAGCGCTCTAGTTTTACTAGGGTGCGTTCGAGCAGATGTGGGGGCGCGCTACCTCCGCCTCTTGCCTAGTTCTGGTTTGGCTTGAGCTTGTGCTGGCTTGAAATTCCAGTGCCGATATTGATGCTTCCAGACGTCTTGAGGCGCTGGCCGCCCGGTGTTTGTTCCGACATTGAACCTCGGGTAGATGTCTCGTATTCGTGCATTGATGTGCTTGTAGACCTTCTCCTTCGCGATTGTTCTTTTGCCCCTTATCCGCGCGCCGGGAGGCTTCTCCTTGTGCTTGTCGTTTAGGCGGAACTGCATAGCTCCAAGCACTACGTCTAGGCATTGTGCGACGATGTGATCCTTTGAGTTGATTTCAGCAATGTCTGACCGGGGTACGATGATGCGGCTCTCTCTGAACTTTGGGAAATTTGAGAGGCTTGCAAGATAGTCCTTCATCATCTCGCATCGGTCACGTTCGGATGGAAGTTCGTCCAAGTGCAGAACAATGTGAGTGTCTGCATCGCGTTCCGGGTTGCAGAACTGAAAACCGAAAGCATGTTTGACGAACTGGTAGTAAAGCAAAAAGTACTGGTTGTGGATTTGGTACTCTTCTAGATCTTCGGGGCGAAATATGTTCTGCATGAACATGATGCGGACTTTGATTTCGTTGTTCTTAACGTGATCGAAGAAGGCATCCATCAGCGCGCAGTATCGGTCCACGTGTCCTGCGCCGATCTTAGTCCACTTAACCTCTCCTTGCATTGCAAGCTCGTGGCGGATGGTGTCGAGAGATCTGTTGATGCGGTCGATCTTTCGCTCATCGACTGCTGCCCCGCCGTAGAAATGTGAGTAGAATCTACCCTTGTCGTCGGATTCATCACAGTAGACTATGAGGCGACGTTTAGCTTTACCTTGAGGCATATGTCGATGCATTCTGCAAAGGGGCAAAAAGGAAAATTCGAGGAGGCTGCCCGCGAAGCAGGTTGCGATGAAGATGATGATGCATTTGATCGCGCATTACGCAAGGTAGCTTCAGCACCACCGCCCAAGGCAAAGCCTAAGAAAAAACCGGAACCAAAGAAACCCGCCAAGTAGGCGGGTTTTTTCATGGAGATTTACCGATGAAGTTCAGATGTCGTGATCTCAGTGCGCTCCAGACTTCGGAAGCGGCACTTGGGCCAGCCCTGCAGCAAGTGCTGTTACTAGGCGAGTACCAATTCCACTGTCGAGCCTTGCCGGAATGCCAAAATCAAATCGCAGTCCATCAGGAGCCGTCAGCGTCAGCACGACAGTTTCCCCATCAGGCGTCCCTCCGATCGAGAAACCGTTGATCAGCGTGAACGACTTAGGGAACGATGTTGTTGTATCCCCCTGTTGCTCACGGCACTTTGCCGCCATGCCTGCGGCCTGTGAGAGCAACTGGATAAGTACTCCGATCCCCTCGTGCGGCAAATCAAGGAAAACGCTCTCAGACTTCGAGCCTTTACAGATCAGGCTAACGAATTGTCCGTCGTTGCTGATCTCAGTCTTATCGACGCCGACGACGGAAATTGCGTGGTCGAACTCTTCCGTTACTGGCTTGTCTGACATGCCTCATTCCCTTCTGCTGCACTGCGGCATACAGTAAGGAGATTCGCTTGGTTCGTGAAGTACACAATAGCCCTTGTTTAGACATATTGCAGGGCAACAAGCGCAAGGTATTCAGGGGTGGGATTGTGAAAAATTGGAACGCAGTTGGCAGTGCCGCTTTGGCACGCTTTGGCTGTGTTCCCCGGTTGGGCCGGAAATTTCCAGCCGGAAGATTTGATGTGGCGGTGACGGGATGCGGACTGTTTCATGACACTCGGTGATTTGATGACGACGCCATTTGGTTCGGCTTCCGGCGGCGTGCTGGCATTCGTCGGGCCCTTCTTGCAGGTTCCGGTGGTCAATCCGAACGACCTGCAGGCCGAACAGATCGGTGCTGCGCATGGGGCAGGCTTTTCGTTCGTGGAATTGTTCCTGCAGGCCCACATCGTCGTGCAGATCGTCATGCTCGGTCTGATCGTGTCGTCGGTCTGGTCGTGGGCGATCATCGTCGAGAAATTGTTTGCGTTCAGCAAGGCACGACGCGAAGCCGACAAGTTCGAGCAGTTGTTCTGGTCGGGCCAGTCGCTCGATGAACTCTACAGCTCGCTGTCGCGGGACAAGTCGATTGCGATGGCGTCGTTGTTCGTTGCGGCGATGCGCGAATGGAAGAGATCGGTCGAAGGCAATATCCGCGCGATGGGCGGCATTCAGTTGCGCGTCGAAAAGGTCATGGACGTGACCATCAACCGAGAGATGGAGCGGCTGGACCGCAGGCTGTTATTCCTTGCAACAGTGGGTTCGACAGCCCCGTTCGTAGGTCTGTTCGGGACCGTTTGGGGCATCATGACCAGCTTCCAGGCGATCGCGATTTCCAAGAACACCAACCTTGCCGTTGTGGCACCGGGCATCGCAGAGGCTCTGTTCGCCACCGCGCTGGGACTTCTGGCGGCTATTCCAGCGGTCGTGTTCTACAACAAATTCACCGCCGATTCCGCGCACATCAGCCAGCGGCTCGAAGCATTTGCCGATGAGTTCGCCGCCATCGTTTCGCGTCAGATCGACGTTAGAAGCTAGGGTTCGCTGCTTAGAAGTGCCGGCGAACCAGGAGACAACAACCAATGGGTGCATCGCTTAAAGCAGGCGGGGGCCGGAGTGGGCGCAGACGCCGCGGCAACCGTCACGCGGCCATGAGCGAGATAAACGTGACGCCGTTTGTCGACGTGATGCTCGTGTTGCTGATTATCTTCATGGTCGCAGCCCCGCTGTTGCAGGTCGGCGTGCCAATCGAACTGCCGCAATCCAAAGGCCCGCAGTTGGAGAGCAACTCCAACAAGGAGCCGCTGGCGATTTCCATCCAGGCGGGCGGCGATGTGTTCGTGGGCGAGACCCAGGTGGCGCTCGATGAACTGGCCGACAAGCTCAAAGCGATCTCGAACAATGGATATGACGAACCGATTTATGTGCGTGGCGACAAGGGCGTGACCTACGGGATCATCATGCGCGTCATGGGCCGGATCAGCGCTGGTGGCTTCAAGAAGGTTTCGCTGGTGACGGAAGCCGAGGAGGGTAATTAGGCAGCCGTGTATCTGGGATTTGCCGTCTCATTGATGTGTCACGCTGCGCTCCTTGGATGGGCCGTTTATTCCATCCAGGCCACGCCGAGCCTGCCGCTGCCCGAAGCCCCGACCATCGAAGCGCGATTGATCACGCCGGCCGAGTTCACAAGGCTGCGGCAGGGCGATCCGGATTC
>CAYGRH010000208.1:5981-6215 GCA_964352165.1 uncultured Hyphomicrobiaceae bacterium
TGGACGCCAAGCCCAAGGACGAGCCGAAGCCGCAGGTCTCCAAGACGGAAGCCGAAAAGCCAAAGCCCAAGGCGGCCCCGCCTCCAGCGGCATCCGAGCCTCCGCCACCGGTCGAGCCGGAAGAAAAGCCGCCTGAGAAAGCCGCCGAGAAAGAGCCCGAGCCGCCAAAGGACCCGATAGCCGAGAAGCTCGCCGGACTGCCTCCGCCGCCCGACGTTCCGAGCGAAGCTGAAA
>CAYGRH010000209.1:0-6214 GCA_964352165.1 uncultured Hyphomicrobiaceae bacterium
GACAGGGTGATCTCACCCATTGAATTTGCGAGTGCGAGCAGCTCGGACTGACGCGGCGTCAGCTCGAGGGTCGCGGTGGTGCTGCCACCACTGGTGTCTGCTGTTTTCTTTCCGGCTGCCGATTCGATCTGCTGACCAATGGCCAGGACGCGAACGTTGCGGAAGAGCGTGTCGGAGACGTATTCCTCAGAACCGCCGCGTCCGCGCTGGCGGCGAATCAGGATGACATCGACGTGGTCGTTTGGAAGTACGAGGCCGCCGACGGCCGTCTTCTGATCGATCTTGGTCGAGACAGCGCGCATGCCTGCTGGAAGGATCGCTGCAAGTACGCCGCCCTGGCCGGCTTTGATGAGCTTTTGCGCCGTGATCGGTTCGCCGGCAATAATGGGCGCTCGCGCGATAGACCCTGACAGCTCGTGCTGCGCACTGGGACGATCCGACGTGATCAGGCCGGGTGTTACGCCGTCCTTGGGCCACTTCTGCCAAGTTGTGTGGTGTTCGGCGATCATCTCGCCAAGCGAGATGTCCTTGACGGCCACGAGAACCTCGGTGGCGTCAATCTGCACTTCTCGCGTTTTGGTCTCGGGCTCTTTGCTGACGATGCCCTGCATCATTGCCCAGGCTGCAACGCCTGCCATGCCTGCAATGGCAATACCGATAAGTTGTGCTCGTTTCATTGCGCCACCAATTTCTACCGCCCCGGCCGAAACAAAATGCCCGGCTCATGTCGAAGCAGAGTTTGCGCAACAAACGTCAATGTGAGGTTAACTGGCGTAGTAAACTGGTTCGCTGCGGGACGATGTTGTCCCGGCTGTCCCACTTACGATCACACCTTTTCCGCCCAAGCGTCCTTTAGTGGCGGGCTTGCGAGGCTTAACCCGCGATGAGGCGATAAAGTTGAGTGGCGGGAAATGTTGTCAGTGCACCTGCGGAAATGGCGATGCCGTAGGGGATGCCGCCGCCGTGATTTTTCAGCCGCAGCGCCCATTCCGGACCGGCGAGAGCGCCTTCGGGAACGAAACGGCGATAGGCGAGAATCGCCAGTGCAAGCGCGCCTCCGAACAATGCCACGTATGTAATGAAGGGCAGGAGCTGGGCAAAGCCCACCCACAAGGAAGCCGCCGAAATCAGCTTTGCGTCACCGCCACCTACGATGCCGGCCGCAAACAGCATAATGCCGACAGAAAGCACGACCGCGCCAGCGGCCAGGTGCATTCCAAAATCCTTAAGGGGCAAGCCAACGATCACGGCCAGTGCGAGAAATGTCGCCGCCAGGACGATCGAGATCTGATTGGGGATCTGCATGCTTGTCAGATCGCTCATAGCTGCGAAAATCATCGCGGCTGGAAAGACGAAGAGCAACGCATACTCGATAACAAACACTGGCAGATACTCCCTGGAACTTCCCGGCAGGAACCATGCGCCGGATACGTTGCCAAAATGCCTTATCTTGCTTAACGACAGCTTAACCCGCTCTCAACGAATCGCTTTTGCGGGATGGCAGCTGCCGCGCATCACAGGTTCGACATGCAGGAAAGTGCCCGGCAACCGGGCAGGTCGCGGCGCTTGCGTAAAGACTTGAACTGGTACCGTAGGCAGCGCCGCAAAACGTCGGGACGCCACGCGATCAGTTGGCTAGAATTGCCACGACCGAGCTGAACGTTGCAGCAAGCTGGGCACCAAGCAAAGGCAGAACACCGGCAATGACAACGGCGATGAATGCGGCAATCAGCCCGTATTCGATTGCAGTTGAGCCGCTATCGGATTTGAGTACTTTTTTGAGTAACCGTTTCATGCCACGCCCTTCGAAATACTTTTTTACGCGCCGGGTAGCCATCAAGGCATCCCGTCTTTCCCATCTGCAATCTATTCCTAGAGCCCCTAATAACGAGTATATGCCGATTGCTATCAACTACGTGAGCGACCCTGATTACTCAGATCGTAAATTTTTTTGTAATTACCATCTGAAATTAAAAAAGCCACCCGACTACTGCCGGGTGGCTTCTTTTTGTCCAAGACTAAAAGCGAGAGGACCTGCGGCCCCCTCAAACTATTAGTTGGCGAGCGTCGTAACGATGCCCGTGAACAGGGTGTTCAGTTCGCCGCTGAGTGCGTTCAACGAAGCGATGATTGCAACGCCGACGAGGGCAGCGATCAGGCCGTACTCGATTGCGGTGGCGCCGGACTCGTCCTTAGCGAAACGTGCGAAAACTGCTTTCATGATAACTCTCCCAACTAGGTTTAGGTCTCTGATAATGTTCGGCCCAGGACTTCGCCCTTCAATTCCGAACTGTTGTAACCCTAGGACCCCCGCTTTAATCAGGGGTAAAGATGACCGGCTTTGTGGGGAATGAACCAAACCTATGACTCCGTTGGTTAATTTCACCTCAACCCTTGTCCGACCACTCGGGGGCAGCACGGGCCATTTCATGACAGAAACACCCGTCAAATACCCTCTTTTTTGCGCCCCGCTCCAGACAAACGAAAAGCCACCCGGCGAAAACCGGGTGGCTCTTCATGAAGCGGAAGTCGGCTTGAGGGAACTTTCGTTCTTCTCGGGCCGATTAGTTGGCGAGCGACGTAACGATGCCCGTGAACAGCGTGTTCAACTGACCGCTGAGTGCGTTCAACGAGGCGATGATGGCGACGCCGACGAGGGCTGCGATCAGGCCGTATTCAATTGCGGTGGCACCGGACTCGTCTTTGGCGAAACGTGCGAAAACTGACTTCATGATGATAATCCCAACTATCTGATTTCTTCCACGGACCCGCTTGAGTTTTGTTTTCGCGTCCGGTTATCCTGAGACTACCTCAAAGATCCTCCAGTGCAGTTAACTTGGCGATGTAATTTGCACGCATTCAAAAATAAGTCTCAAAACTTGAATTGGCTTAAATCAAGGCAATTGGTCAGGTATTTTTTCGTTACAAATATCTCGGGCGGCCGTAGAATAAAAAAAGCCACCCGGGGTTCCGGGTGGCTCTTCATCGTGTGCCAATTGGCTTTGAGAGGACGTAGCGCCCTCTCGGGCCGATTAGTTAGCAAGCGTCGTGACGATGCCCGTGAACAGCGTGTTCAGCTGGCCGCTGAGTGCGTTCAACGAAGCGATGATTGCGACGCCGACGAGGGCTGCGATCAGGCCATATTCGATTGCGGTGGCGCCGGACTCGTCCTTAGCGAAACGTGCGAAAACTGCTTTCATGATAACTCTCCCAATTGACACTTCTGTGTCTGCCAATGTTCCGACCGGGGGGTTAATCCCTGCCGTGTCTGAACTGATGACAAACTACCGTCGGCCAATTAAATACTGGTAAAAGCACCCACCCCGAAAAGCACTCCTTTCTGTTTTGGTCAAATTTCGGTTAAGGTGGAATTGGGTTCGCTTTTGCTTTTTTTCCAATTCGAAACCGATAGGAGCATTCCCTATTTCGTGGTTGATTGCCAGAAACCGCTTTCAACTGAGGTGTGAAACGGAAAAAGCCATCCGGCTTTCGCTGGATGGCTCTTTTGTTCGTCTAATTGGATCGCGAAGAGCGAATTGCCCTCGCGCGCCGATTAGTTAGCAAGCGTCGTAACGATGCCCGTGAACAGCGTGTTCAGCTGGCCGCTGAGTGCGTTCAACGAAGCGATGATTGCGACGCCGACGAGGGCTGCGATCAGGCCATATTCGATTGCGGTGGCGCCGGACTCGTCCTTAGCGAAACGTGCGAAAACTGCTTTCATGATAACTCTCCCAATTGACACGAATGACTCTGATTTCGTTCTGACCAAAGATTCAATCTCGTGTCTGAACTGGATTAAACCTACGCCCAGCACGTTAAACTCAAGTTAAAGCGGCAGTAGAGCAGCGTAGCGCTCCAGGCTTTACTGTTAATTGTTGGTATGCTTCCAAGTATTCGATACCATCATGCGAGTTTATCCGGGCGCGAATTCGGCAAAATTGATTTTTTGCCTTGGAACCCTGAGCACTCCTTCAATTTAACAGCGCTAATAATCTGTTACCCCAAATACTTGCTCTATGAGGGCTCGTAAGAGACCCCCAAAATGTTGCCCAGGAGCGTCGGCAGGCACTCGGTTGTTCGTGGGAATACCGGGAACATGGCCGGTGCTACTTTGGCAACCGTGCGGCGGTCCTGAGGGCTCACAGGCCGCAGCCACAGCCGGCGGCGCGGTCGTTACACGATTTGTTAGACCGGAAGCCTGTGGCGGCACGCAAATTGTTGCGCGGCAATACAATCGTTTGCAGTTCGTTCACCATTTCGTGGCCTTATCACCTCCAGAGGCTCCATGGAGGACCGAATTCTTATGCTCGCATATTTCTCTAAGTCCCAGACTTTCCGCGCCATGCTGGCTGCAGTGACCGTTGCGGGAATGACAGGCATCGCAGCGATCGGGATTGCATCGCAAGCTGCAGTGGCTGACGACCTGATCGTCAGATACGACCAATCGCAGCTCCTGCGCCTGCCCAGGCCGGTCAGTGAGGTCATTATCGGCAATCCTTCGATCGCGGACGTCGCGGTTCAGGGCGGCAACCTGCTGGTCGTGACGGGCAAGACGTTCGGGATCACAAATATTATCGCGCTCGACCAGCAGCGGAACGTGATCCAGGACCAACGGGTCATCGTGCAGCGGGACGAAGCCCGCGTCATCAACCTGCACAAGGGCAGCCAGCGGTTCTCGTTCACCTGCTCGCCGAACTGCACGCCGTCGATCACAATCGGCGACGACAGCGTATTCTTCGAAACGATCTCGAAGCACGCTCAGACAAAAACAAATTTCTCAGATTCAAAGTCTGAGTCGCAATCGGGCATGAGCCAGTAATTCGGTTCTGCTTGGATTATCAACGCCGATGGAAGCGCCCAGCTTGAGAAAGCTGCGGCGCTTTCGTCTTTTCGTCGCCCGTGTTTTCTGGTGAGGCGGCTCATCTTTCCGCTCGAAACGAGTTTGGACAAGGCGCCAGCAAGGGCGCAGCAGATATTGCCGTTGAAGTGTGAGCCTTGATGGCTGAATAAAGAGCCTGAGCGGGTCCGCCGGATAAGCTTTTTATGACTTTATATATAGGGGCGGCTCGAAGCCGTTGTTCAGGCGGTGTGGACAAATTGCGGTGCCAGCCAGGCCGGGGAAGCGAATCCAGCGAGGGGAAGAGGCGATTGTAGCTCAATCTAACCGGTTGAACATGCTTGCGATTTACAATAACCCCGGGCCGTCCAGCACTGATGCTATGCGACGCGACACGAAGCGGATTATGCCATTTTTAAGCGGGTGGTCGGCAGAGGATTTCTGCCGCCAGGTGGGTTGTGCTGTGGTCAACCCGGCGAAATGAAATGATGAACAGGATCTTTACGGGTATTGAAATGCATTCACCATATATACTCATAACTGGCGAGATAAATTATTGATTTACTAGAGCATCGCTAAATTAGTGCCAGTTCAGAAACCGTCACCTTCTTGTGGGGCACTAGTAATGATTACCCATCCGCTGTCTCAGCACGTACAATCGCAGGCGCGTCGCCCAATGTTCCGGCGACTTGCAAAAGACACGCGGGGCACAACGGCGGTCGAATTCGGAATGATTGCCCTTCCGTTCCTCATGCTCGCCTTCGGGATCATGGGGATGGGCCTCCACTTCTTTACAATGAATTCTCTTGAGCACGGCGTTGAAACAGCCTCGCGCCAGATCCGTACCGGTCAGGCGCAGACGGCAGCAGTGACCGCAGATCAGTTCAAGCAGCTCATCTGCAATGAATCAGGCGCGATCATCGATTGCGCCAAGCTCGAAGTTCACGTCCAGACGGGTGCTTCGTGGAACGCAATCACTCCTCAAGCATGTCTTGATACGTCCGGCGTCCAAACGACGGCCTCAGGCAATGGTACCGATCCGATCGAGAACTCCGCCGGCGGGGCCGGGGAAGTTGTGATCGTGACCGCCTGCTACGAGTGGGAGCTTGCCAACATGCTCGGCTACCTCCTGCTGAAGAGCGATGCCGGCCTCTGGGGCAACATGTCCAATGGATCAGCGATGATTCAGGCAGCGACGACGTTCCGCACGGAGCCCTATCAATAAGGCGCGCCGAACCAACCGAATTCGGGTCCGATCGGTGGCCTGAAGCGGCTGACCGAAAACAATGAAGCTGGCACGCAACCCCCGTGCCGACCACAATGCAAGACGACAACAGGCAAGAGGCCATCATGTCATTCGCAGTTCTGTCACGCACC